>DAOVHN010000551.1 GCA_030671915.1 Pseudomonadota bacterium | reverse complement strand
TTTTTCGGGGCCCGCTGGGCGATCATCGCCCAGGCGGACTTGCGGGAAGTCCAGGCGCCGGTGGTGCGCATGCGCGACCGCGCGCTGATCAATGGCCTGGTGTTGGCCCTTCTGGTAGCAGGGCTGGGCTATGCCGTTACGCGGCTGGCCGTGGTAAAACCGCTTTCCGGCATCGCGGATGCGGTGCGGCGACTGACCCGGGGCGAAACGGACCAGCCCATACCTTCCACCGGCCGGGGCGACGAAATCGGCGATATCGCCCGGGCGCTGGTTCTGTACAGGGGCAGCCTGGAAGAGCATGAGCGACTGGCCGCCGAGCACGACGCGATAACCCGGGCCGAGGCCGTGCGCAACCGCCTGGCGGAAGCCATCGAGGCGCTGTCGGACGGGTTCATCCTGCTCGATCCGGACAACCGGGTGATGCTGGTCAACTCGAAATATCGCGAGATCTATGCGAAGTCGGCGCATCTGCTGGTGCCGGGGGCCAAATTCGAAGCCTTTTTGAGGCATCATGCCGAGATCGGCGAAATTATCGAGGCGCAGGGCCGGGTCGAGGAGTTTCTCAAATACCGGCTGGAAGAGATGCAACCCGGCGACGTGGTTGAATCGCGGCTGGCCGGCGGACGCTGGCTGACGATCACCGATCACATAATGGAGGACGGCGGCACCGTTTCGATTTGTTCGGACATTACCGACCTGAAACGACGGGGACATGCGCTGGCGGAAAGCGAGGAACGCTACCGGCTGCTGGTCGACACCCTGCCCGACGGGGTATTGCTACATGACTCCAAGCGTATACTGTTCATCAACCCGGCCGGACGAAAAATCCTGGGGATCGGGGAAACCGAGCAGGTCGAACAATACCATTTCCGCGATTTCGTGCGTAAGGAACAAAAGGCCGCCGCCGAAGCGCGTATCTCGGCCGTCATCGACCGCGGAGAGGACGCCCCGCTGGCCGAGCGCTCGATCCGCACCAGGGACGGGCGCGATATCCATATCGAGATCGCCGCCGTTCCGTTCCAGCGCGGACGCGAAATTCTGGCGCTTGGCGTGTTCCGGGATCTTACCGATTCAAAACAGGCGCAGGCGGAAATCGGGCGCCAGCGCGAGGCGCTGCATCAAAGCGAGAAACTGAGCGCCCTGGGGTCGCTTCTGGCCGGTGTAGCGCATGAACTGAACAACCCCCTTTCCATCGTGGTCGCGCAGGCGGTGCTGCTGGCGGAGACCAACCGCGACGAAAAGATCATCAAGCGCGCAGAGGGTATCCGCGCGGCCGCCGAACGCTGCGCGAGGATCGTCAGGACTTTCCTGTCGATGGCGCGCCAGCAAACGCCGGAGCAGGGCTCGGTGGATATCAATGTTCTGGTCGATAACGCATTGGAACTTATGGGCTATACCTTGCGCACGGCCGGGATTGAGATTATCGAGAATCGCGACAGAGACTTGCCGCTTGTCTGGGGCGATGCGGACCAGCTCCACCAGGTCGTGGCGAACCTGCTGGTGAATGCCCAGCAGGCCATGATGGAGACGCCAGAATTGCGTCGCCTGACGATTACGACGGCGTTCGATGCGGCCGCCGACATGGTGACACTGACGCTGGACGATACGGGGCCTGGCGTGCCGACGGAAATGCGCCCGCGCATATTCGACCCGTTTTTCACGACCAAGCCGACCGGGGTGGGGACCGGAATCGGCCTTTCGGTCTGCCACGGCGTCGTCGAATCCCATGGCGGGCGGATCAGTGTCACGGATTCGCCCGAGGGCGGCGCCCGGTTCGTTATCGAGTTGCCGCCCGCGGATGCGGCGGTGGCGCTGTCGATCGAGCCCGAGGCGCCGGTAGCCATCGGCGCCAAGGGGCGGCGTATCCTGGTCGTGGACGACGAATTGGAGATCGCCGAATCGCTGGCGGAAATCCTCGGCCTGGACGGCCATGACGTCGACCTCGCCGACAGTGGGGTGACCGCCCTGGAAAGAATTGCCGAGACCGACTACGACCTGATCCTGACGGATTTGCGAATGCCGAAAATGGACGGGCCGACCCTGTACAGGGAAATCGAGAAAAACCATCCGCATCTATGTTCGCGGGTCGCCGTGGTAACCGGCGATACGCTGGAAGCCGCAGCAAGCGACTTTCTGAAGGAAACGGGATTGCGCTGCCTCGAAAAACCCTTCATTCCCGCCGATATCGACAAGGTCGTCAACGAAGTGCTGGGTGACAGCTAACGTATTTCAAGTTTGATCGGCTCTATTCTTTGGTGTCGAGTGGATTCACGCAATTGATCGTGAGTGCGATCAATCACGATCCACTCTAGCCCCGGCCGACGAGCGACCTCGTCCTTCGAGACGGGCCTCAAAGCCCTCCTCAGAGCTTGTGAATCTATTGAATAAGGTGCCGGCTGTCGCCGGCGACAGCCGGCTCCGAACAAGCGAACGCCGAAAGATTCACAGGCTCTCAGGATGAGGCTCCAATATATGTGCCCTCATCCT
>DAOVHN010000294.1 GCA_030671915.1 Pseudomonadota bacterium | reverse complement strand
GCATTGTAACCCGCCCGTCGCCGAATCCCGACGCGACAGATGGGCGCGGCTGCAGGATCGCACAGCCTCATGCCGGGCCGGCGTTCCCATTTTCTGTATTGACGGTTCTAAGATGCAACTCCGGACGATAGCCGGCGGTCATCGCCGCCACGGTCGGCCGGGGCGTCAGTACGCATACCGGGCCGCCGGATGGCCGGGCGATGGCGGCGCCATACCCCCCGGGCGCCCAAGGAAGCAACCTGTCCCCAAGCACCAGTAGAGGTAAGGCTTCCAGCCGGATGAAGACCCCGTCCGGCAGGCCGGCCAGGTCGGTCCGGTAAGTGCGCTGGCGGCGTGTCCCGGGATCGACCCGGGCCGCATGGAGGACCGCGTCGAGTTCGGGCGCCTTTGGCTGACCGTCCTGCCCCGCGCCGGCCGTCCAGGCGGCCAGAAAGGCGCGGTAGCGGCCGCGCCGGCATTCCGCGCAGGGCCTGTGGCCGGCGGCCAGCGCCACCGCCTCGTCCAGGAAGAATAGTTCGGTGTATCGGTGCGGGCTCATGACATCGCGCCGCCGTCCCTTGAAGTCCAGCAGGCAGGTTATCCAGTTCTTGTGCCGCCAGCGGGCCTTGCCAAGCCTTCGTGCGTCGTCATGCAGGATTCCGCGATTGCCCATGAACAGGCCGCGCGCCGGGTCCGCGATAATCTCGCCCGACGGGGTTACGCGGTTTTGCAGCGCCACGCGTCAGCCCCGCGCGGCCTCGCGCAGCCGCTCGTCCACCTCCACCTGCCAGGCCGTTACCAGCGCATTGGTCTCGCTCGCCATGCCCATGACGGCGAAGGCCTCGGCCAGCATTTCGGGCGTGGCGCCCCTGGCGCGGGCGGTGGCGGTGTGGGCAGTGGTGCAGTATTCGCAGCCGTTGGCGACGCTGACCGCGACGAAGATCAGCTCCTTGGCGATCGGGTCGATCTCGCCCGGCCCCATGGTCTGCTTCATGCTTTCCCAAGTGCGTTTCAGGGTCGCCGGGTCCTGCGCCAGCACCTTCCAGAAATCGGCGATCCAGCGCAGCTTGCGCGTCTCCATGATGTCGTCGTAGACGGCGCGCACCTCCGCGCTGGCGCCCTCGTATTCGACCTTGTTTCCGATCGGCATGGCTACTTGCCGCCTTGCGCGGCGCGGCGCAGCCTTTCGTCCACTTCCACCTGCCAGCCGGTAACCAGCGCATTGGTCTCGTTGGCCATGCCGACCACACCCATCAGTTCGGCCAGCATTTCATCGGTCATCCCCTTGGCGCGGGCGCCGACGATATGCGAGTTGATGCAGTATTCACAGCCGTTGGTGACGCTGACCGCGACATAGATCATTTCCTTGGTCAGCGGGTCCAGCGCGCCCGGCGCCATGACCTGCTTGATACTCTCCCAGGTGCGCTTCAGGGTCGCCGGGTCCTGCGCCAGCGCCTTCCAGAAATTGTTGATCCAGTCGACCCCGCGGGTCGCCATGATGTCGTCATAGACCGCGCGAACTTCCTCGCCGGCGTCTTCATATTCCACGAAATTGCCGATCGGCATGCGTGCCCTCCCTGGTATTCTCCAGCCGTCAGCCCGGCCCGAAGGAATTATTTGTCCTCTTTCTTGGTGCCGCCGCCTTCCTGGCCACCGCCGCCTTCGCGGCCATCGGCCCCGCCGAACCCCAAGCCCTTCAGCATCTCGCCTATCTTGATCGGGAAGGGAAAGACGATGGTCGAAGTTTGCTCGCCGGCAATTTCGGTCAGGGTCGTGAGGTAACGAATCTGCATTGCCTCCGGCACGGCCGAGAGCTTCTGGCCGGCCTCGAGGAACTTCTCGGCCGCCTGGGCCTCGCCATCGGCGTCGATGATCTTGGCGCGGCGCATGCGTTCGGCCTCCGCCTGCTTGGCGATGGCGCGGATCATGCTTTCTTCAAGATCCACATGCTTCAACTCGACGTTGGCTACCTTGATGCCCCAGGCGTCAGTCTGCTCGTCGAGGATTTTCTGGATATCGCGGTTCAGCTTGTCGCGCTCGGCCAGCATTTCGTCCAACTCGTGCTGGCCCAGTACGGAACGCAGCGTCGTCTGAGCAAATTGGCTGGTCGCCATGGTGAAATTCTCGACATGGATGATCGCCCGCTCCGGATCGATCACCCGGTAATAGATCACCGCGTTGACATGCACCGAGACATTGTCACGGCTGATCACGTCCTGGGTGGGCACGTCCAGCACCCGCATGCGCAGATCCACGCGCACCATCCGCTGGATTATCGGGATCAGGATGATCAGGCCCGGCCCCTTGACGCCGCTGAAACGGCCAAGGGTGAAGATGACGCCGCGCTCGTACTCGCTGAGCACGTGCAGGATCATGTAAAGGATACCAATAAAAACAACAACGCCTGAGACAATAAAGATCAGTGGCATGTCAGTCTCCTTCGTTTTCCTGTTCGGCGGGCCCGACGACAAGCGTCACGCCGTCGCGGTCCACCACCTGAACTTCCTCTCCAGACTGGAACGGGCCATGGTCGGTGCGGGCCTGCCAGATTTCGCCCTGAAAACGCACATGGCCGGCGCCCTCCGACCAGTCTATCACCAGGCCGGGTTTGCCTAGCATGGCCTCATGCCCGCTGGCGGCCGGCTGGCTGCGCGCCCGGATGAACATGGCGACTATCAGCAGCATAAAGCCGCCGACCAGGGTGGCGATCGAACCGATCAGCCAAGGCGATATTCCGTAGCCGGGCACGTCCGTGTCGATCAGCATGATCGAGCCTATGACGAAGGACACCACGCCGCCAATTCCCAGAACCCCGAAGCTGGGCACAAATACCTCGGAAACCAGCAGGGCCAGGCCCAGCATAATCAGCCCCACCCCGGCATAGTTGATCGGCAGCACGTGCAACCCGTATAGGCCGAGCACGATGCAGATCGCCCCGATCACCCCGGCGATCATCGTGCCGGTGTAGAACTCGATCAGCAGCGCCGGCACGCCGATGGTGAAAAGCAGCATGTAGGCGACCGTCGGATCGGTGATGACTTCCAGAAATTCGGTGCGCCAGTCGGGCGTCAAATCCACGACGCTCAGCCCCGCGGTCTGCATAGTATGGTCGGCCCCTCTGACGTCGACAACCATACCATCCGCCTTTTCCAGGATCTCGGCGGGCGTTTCGGCGATGAAGTTGATTACGCCTTCGGCCAGCGCATCTTCTGCCGAGAGACTGGCCGCTTCGGTAACCGCCTTGACGGCCCATTCCACATTGCGGCCTCGCTTCTGGGCAAGGCTGCGGATATAGGCCACGGCGTCCTGCAGGACCTTTTCCTCCATGCCGGGCTTGCCCTTGAACGGCTTCTCTTCCTCGCCGGCCTTATCGTCCGTCGTCTCCGCGTCGTTCGGGTCTTCGGCGGCCGAATCCCTGTTCGCCGGCTTTTCGTCCGTGGGGTTGTTGCCGGAGGGCTTGTCCTCCTCGTCGTGGTCGTCGGTCTTGCCGGGCGCGCCTATCTGCACCGGCGTCGCCGCGCCCAGATTTGTGGCCGGCGCCATGGCCGCCACATGACTGGCATAGAGCATATAGGTGCCAGCGCTGGCCGCGCGCGCGCCAGGGGGGCCGACATAGCCGATGATGGGGATCGGCGAGGCCAGGATATCCTTGATGATCTCGCGCATCGAGGTATCCAGCCCGCCCGGTGTATCCATCTGCAGGATGATTACCGTGGCACCGCCCTCGACCGCCTTGTCGATGCCGCGATGGATATAGTCGGCAACCGCCGGCCCGATCGGCCCATTGACGATCAGCCGCGCCGCATGGCCGGACCTCTGCGCCCCGCCGCCGTCAGCCGCCAGCACGGCCAGCGCGAAGGCGACCGCGGAAAGGGCGAATACACGCCATAACAGGCGGATACGGCTATGGGTCAACCGCAACATGCAGCAATGATGAAGCTTCCGGCGGGTCCTGTCCAGCAGCTTGATAAGGCTGGCTGTTTCAGCCCGCTCGAATACTTGCCAGGAAACGCTCGACCTCTTGGCTCAGACCCTCGGCGCGGCGGGTCAGGGATTCGGTGGCGGACATGACCTGGCTGGCGGCGGCGCCGGTTTCGCCGGCGGCCTGGTTGACCTTTTCGATGTTCGCGTCCACCTCGCCGGTGCCGCGGGCGGCCTCCTGGACGTTGCGCGCGATCTCGCGGGTCGAACTGCCCTGCTGCTCCACTGCCGTCGCGATGGTCATGGAGATATCGCTGATCTCGCCGATGATGTTCCGGATGGCCCGGATAT
>DAOVHN010000603.1 GCA_030671915.1 Pseudomonadota bacterium | reverse complement strand
TCGAGAAGGCGGGCCTCCGCCCCTTCCGCCGGGTCATGCGCGTTGACATCCCAGCCCAGCCGCAGGAAATGCAGCGCCCAGCCACCGCCAATCAGGCCCATGCCGATAATCGCTATACGGCCTTTTTCATTCATTCCGCCCTGCCCCTTTCCAAAAGTTTCCAGCGATGTAAGTTACCGCCAACTTAGCTTTTTGACATCAATGGAGGGAAGACATGAAAGCCTGGGAAATCGTTTCCGACGGTGGGATCGACGCACTGGCATGCAACGAACGGCCGACGCCTCAACCGGGGCCGGGCGAGGTGCTGGTGCGCATGCGCGCCAACTCGATCAATTATCGCGACCTGTCTACCGTGCTGGACCCGGTGGTGCGCCACATCCCCTACCCGCGCATCCCCAATTCCGACGGCGCCGGCGAAGTTATCGCCACGGGGCCGGGCGTTACGCGCTGGAAGGCGGGTGACCGGGTAGCGGGCTGCTTTTTCCAGGACTGGCCGGCGGGCGGCATTTCGGGCCCGGCCATGGCAACCGCCCTGGGCGGCGCGCTGGACGGCGCGCTGGCCGAGGAGGCGGTGCTGCGCGAGGGCGGGCTGGTCGCCATTCCCGACCACCTGTCCTTCGAGGAGGCGGCCTGCCTGCCCTGCGCGGGGCTGACCGCCTGGAACTGCCTGATCGCGGGCGGCGGGCTTAAGGCCGGCGAGACGGTGCTGCTGCTGGGTACCGGCGGCGTATCGATCCTGGCGCTGCAATTCGCTCTGGCCGCGGGCGCGCGGGTCATCATCACCTCGTCCAGCGACGAAAAGCTGGAACGCGCGCGCGCCATGGGTGCTCATGGGACTATCAATTACGTGGCGACGCCCGACTGGGCGAAACGGGTGCTGGAACTGACCGGCGGGCGCGGCGCCGACCATGTGCTGGAAGTCGGCGGCCCGGGCACCATGGAACAATCGATAGAAGCCGCGGCCGTCGGCGGCCAGATCGCCTATATCGGCGTATTGACCGGCGGCGCGATCAACCCGCTCGGCCTCATGCGCAAGTCGGTCCGCCTGCAGGGTGTCTATGTCGGCAGCCGCGCCATGTTCGACGACATGAACCGCACGCTGGCCCTGCATGATCTGCATCCGGTGATAGACCGGACCTTCCCCTTCGCCGAAGCCCGCGAGGCGTTCCACCACATGAAAGCAGCGGGGCATTTCGGCAAGATCGCGATTACGATCTAGCCGGAACTTCCTGGGCGGCCCGCGCTGGCGGGCCGCCCTCCCGCTTTGCGACGCATGATTGACTCCTATATCGATCCGATATATGATTATATCACTTCGATATATATCAACTCGATACGATAACCACCGGGCGGCGCGCTTCGGGCCGTCCGTCACTATGTGGGAGCAGGATCATGGATGTCAGGACGGTTTGCCTCGGCGTGCTGACGCTGGGCGACGCCACCGGTTACGAAATTCGCAAGATGTTCGAGGAAGGCCCCTTCCAGTATTTCACGGATGCGGGCTTCGGGTCGATCTATCCGGCGCTGAAGAAACTGCACGGCGAAGGCTATGTCACGCTTCACGAACAGGCGCAGGATAGCCGGCCGGACAAGAAGGTCTATTCCATTACGCCGGCCGGCCACGAGGCATTCACGGCGGCGACCGCCAGGGCGCCGGGGGCCGACAAGTTCCGCTCCGACTTCCTGCTGGCGGTGTTTTTCGAACATTTCCTGCCGCCGAACATGATCGCGAAAGCCGTGGACGAACGCATCGGGTGGTATCGGGAAAAGCTGGAGCATATGCAGTCCTGCGATCGCTCGGGATGGGGCGCTGGCCCGGTTTTCGTGAACCAGTTCGGCCAGGCGGTCTACGGCGCGGCGGTGAAGTTCCTCGAGGAAAACCGCGATTCACTGGTCGAGTCGGCGGGCGACACACCAAAAACCGAAGCCGCGGAATAGGCGGGGAGCGCGGGAACCATGAAAAGCACATACGTGATAGCGCTTGTCATCGCGCTGGCGGCCGCCGGATGGCTGGCCTCGCCATACCTGGGCAACAGTCTGCCGGGCGAGGTGGAAAAAGCCCAGGCGTCACCGCAGCCGGTGGCGCCGGTAGCGAAGGCGCCCATGCGGGTGCAGGTGCGCATCTCGGTCGCCGAAACGCGCATCAACTCGCTGGTGCTGACCGGACAAACCGAACCGTCGCGCC
>DAOVHN010000220.1 GCA_030671915.1 Pseudomonadota bacterium | reverse complement strand
GAAGCGAAGATGATCGGGAAATCGAGCTGTTCCTCGGTCGCATCCAGCGCCGCGAACAGATCGAAAACCTCGTTCACCACCTCGTCGGGGCGGCCATCGGGCTTGTCCACCTTGTTGACCACCACGATCGGGCAAAGGCCGCGCGCCAACGCCTTGGTCAGCACGAACTTGGTCTGCGCCATCGGCCCTTCGGCCGCGTCCACCAGCAAGAGCGCGCCATCGACCATCGACAGGATCCGCTCCACCTCGCCGCCGAAATCGGCATGGCCGGGCGTGTCAACGATGTTGAAGCGCTCGTCCTTCCAGTCCACCGACGTGCACTTGGCCAGGATGGTGATACCGCGTTCGCGCTCCAGATCGCCGGAATCCATGGCGCGTTCGGCCATCGCCTGGTTTTCGCGCACCGCGCCCGACTGGCGCAACATCTGGTCAACGAGTGTCGTTTTCCCATGATCGACATGGGCGATGATGGCGAGATTTCGTAAGTTCATTGGGTCCGGCCCGCAAATGGAAAAAGTCTGGCCCGTCCTTCTGGACGGGCCGTGCCGGGTATATAGGGACTCGCGGGCCCGCAGACCAGCCGAATCTTTTGCCCCGTCCGCGCAGGCGGCGCGGGCCACGCCCGGAAATAACAGAAATTGCTATGATTGGCGCACAAACCAGGGCGATTGGGCTTATTCCCGCGGCTTGATCGGCAGGGGGCCCAGCTTTTCTTCCACCAGCGCCGACAGGTCGTGTTCCGGCCGCGCGCCGTTGTGGGAGATAACCTCGGCAGCCGCGATTGCGGCTATGCGTCCGCAAAGGCCGAGGCCAAGGCCCTGCGTATAGCCATAAAGGAATCCGGCCGCGTAGAGATCCCCGGCGCCGGTGGTGTCGACCACCTCGCGAACCGGTTCCGCGTCGATGACATGGACCTCGTCGCCATGGATGATGACAGAGCCCTTTTCGCTGCGGGTCAGGCAGGCGATGTCCACACGGCCATGGGTATGCAGCATCTGGATCGCGTCGTCGAAAACCGTCGCTTCGTAAAGCGACATGATCTCCTCCTCATTGGCGAACAGGATATCGATATGGTCGGCGACCAGACCACGGAAGGCATCGCGATGACGATCGACGCAGAAAGGGTCGGACAGGGATATCGACACCTTATGCCCCGAATCGTGGGCGTATTCCGCGGCGCGGATAAAGGCGCGCTGCGCCTCGGGCCGATCGAACAGATAGCCTTCCATATAGGTCACGCGGCTGCTCTGGATTACCCCGCCATTGAGGTCACCGACGCCGAGCGTACTCGCCACGCCGAGGTCGGTGCACATTGTACGCTGCGCGTCAGGGGAAACCAGCACCAGACAGCGGCCGGTCGCCGGCCCGTCCGTGCTGGCCTCGTTGGAGAACTGCACGCCGATTGAATTCATGTCGTGGCGAAAGACCTGGCCGAAATAATCGTCCTTGACCTTGCCGATATAGGCACCCTTGCCGCCCAGCGAGGCGATGGCGGCCATCGTGTTGGCGCAGGAGCCGCCCGAAACCTCGATGCCCGGCGGCATCTTGCCGTAAAGAAAGTCCGCGGTGCCTGAATCGACCAGCGTCATTGTGCCCTTGGCGAGCTGCTGTTCCGTCAGGAATCCGTCATCCACGTGGCTCACCACGTCGACCAATGCGTTGCCGATCCCCGCGACATCGAATCCTGCTGCCATGCTGTTTCCCTCGTCGTGCGGCCGCCTGTAAACCGGCGTGAATATACTCACCTGTCCTGCCATGGCAATCCCAAAGGCAACTGTCCCCTTGCCCCCGACGCACCGCAAGAGGTAAACCGGTTGCCATGCTGACACATTTTTCAATGGCCGTCGCCCAGCTTACCGATCCGAAAATGCGCCGCGTGCTGTGGCTAGGCGTGCTCGGTGCGCTGGCGATCTTTACGGTTCTGTGGGCCGCCGTGTGGTGGCTGCTGGCCAATGTCGATCCCTCGTCGATCTGGGGCCTCGCAACTATCGTGGAATGGATGGGCGGGCTCTTCGACTGGCTGGCCGGGTTCGCCTTATTCGGCACGCTGTTTGTCGCCACCTTCCTGATGTTCCCCGCCGTGGTGACGATCGTCGTCGGGCTGTTCGTGGATCAGGTTGCCGAGGTCGTGGAGCAACGCCATTACCCGGACCTCGGCGAACCCCGCAAGCAGCCATTGCTCGAAACCCTGGCCTCGACCGTCAAATTCGCGGCGATTGTCGTTCTGCTTAACGTGCTGGTACTACCGATCTATCTGATCCTGCTGTTTATTCCGGGCGCCAATTTGCTGCTTTACTATCTGCTGAACGGCTATCTGATTGGCCGCGAATTCTTCGAGCTGGCCGCCTTCCGCAGGATGGATCAGGGCGAGGCCCGCCGGCTGCGGAAGACATATCGAGGCAAGGTGATGATGGCGGGCGTGATGCTGACCTTCCTGATGACCATCCCTGTCGTGAATTTGCTGGCGCCTGTGCTGGGTGCCGCCTTCATGGTGCACGTGACGCAGGATCTGTTGCGCCGGCAGGCTGCGAAAGCCGCAGGATAGGCCGATACACGCCATTATTCGGCCAACATTTTCCGCGAGGATCGACTTGTCCGGCCCGGCTTTCGGGCCACCAGTCCGAATTTCCTCAAGGAACCGTCATGACGACAGGCAAGGAGCCCGGCAGGCCGCTGCCGCCACGAACCGCGGTAATGCCGAACAGTCCGAAACCGCAACACGGCCCGGGACCGATTTCCATGAAGCGGGAGTCCAAGACACTGACCGTCGGGCGGGAAATAACGCTGTCCGGCGAAATTACGTCCTGCGACAGGCTTGTGGTCGAGGGCGAGGTTCGGTCCAGCCTTGAGGGCTGCCAATCATTGGAGATCGCGCGTGGTGGCACCTTCCGCGGCAAGGCGAAAATTGCGGCCGCGGAGGTCGCCGGGCTGTTCGAGGGCGAACTGGATGTAGAGGATTGCTTGATCCTTCGCGCGACAGGCAGGATTATCGGTACGATTCGCTATCGCGATATAGAAATAGAACGCGGCGGAAAGATCGCCGGAACGGTGGAGATTGCCGATGAGCAGGATACGGACAAGGGCGGCACAACCGGACCGGCCGAAAAGGCACCGCATGCTGTCACCTGAAAAACCTACGCCCCTTGTCCTGGCCCTGGTGGCCGGGCTGATTCTGACCGGCTGCGCGGCGACGGAGGGCCAGCCAACGGCGGATGAGCCGCCTCCGCCGCCCGCACCCACCGCCTTCGGCGCCAACGAGGATGAAAGCACGGCTCTCGTCAATCCGCCGGCCGGCCCGGCGGTGCCCTATAACGGCATGGCGACTTTGCCACCGGTCAATGACGACCCACGGCAGTTGATGGGATTGGACCACGAATCACTGAATGAAATGCTGGGTGAGCCGGCGCTGGTTCGCCGCGATGGCGACGCTGAAGTCTGGCAATACCGCGCCAACCGCTGCGTCCTGGACCTGTTCCTCTATGGCACGGACAAGAAGGTCGAGCATGTCGACCTGCGAGGCCGCGGCGATGGTGGCAGCGGTGACGAGGATTCGGTACGGGACTGTTTCGTCGGCATGCTGCGCGCCGCCTTGCCGAGCACCTGAGTGGGGGCATGGACCAGGCCGGAAGACCGGGCGAGGTCGCGCCGCTCTATCAGCCCGGCTACAGCGTCTTCGCCTTGTAGGCGCAGAGATCGTTGACCGGGCAGGCGGGGCAGTTGGGCTTGCGAGCCTTGCAGATATAGCGCCCATGCAAAATCAGCCAGTGATGAGCATGCAGCTTGTATTTCGCCGGCACGGCCTTTTCCAGCTTCTGTTCCACCGCAAGCACCGTCTTGCCGGGCGCCAGGCCGGTGCGGTTGCCGAGGCGGAAGATATGGGTGTCCACCGCGATCGTCGGTTCGCCGAAGGCGATGTTCAGCACCACATTGGCGGTCTTGCGCCCCACGCCGGGCAGTTTTTCCAGCGCCGCGCGATCGCGTGGCACCTCGCTGCCATGCTCGTCGATCAGGATGCGGCTCAGCGCGATGACGTTCCTGGCCTTGGCATTGAACAGCCCGATCGTCTTGATGTAGTCGCGGACCCTGGCCTCGCCCAGCGCCAGCATCTTTTCCGGCGTATCCGCCACCCTGAACAGCGGCCCCGTCGCCTTATTGACGCCGACATCGGTCGCCTGCGCCGACAGCACCACCGCCACCAGCAACGTGTAGGGATTGATATAATCCAGTTCGCCGCGCGGGTCGGGGTCGCGTTCCTCGAGCCGCCGGAAGAATTCCTCGATATTTGCTTTCTTCATGGTGAGGGAGACTACCCGCCGACGGGCGCAAGGCCAAGCCGTTGCATGAGGTGTCTGGACAGGCCGCGTCATGAGGCATAAGAATCGGGATATGGCGGGTGAGAAAGAAAACACGGACAGCCCCTGTTCGGGCGGGGGGCGCATCTTTTTCGACGCGGTGCTGCGGCCGCACCGCAGCCTGTCGCCCCGTGGCTTCCGGTTGTTGATGGCCGCTTCCGCGGCAGGGTTGTTGGCGGTCGGGCTGCTGTTCTGGCTGTCGGGGGCTTGGCCGGTGATCGGCTTCTGCGGGCTGGAATTCGTGTTGCTTTATGGCGCTTTCCGGCTGAACTACCGCGCCGCGCGCGCATACGAACGCCTGCGGCTGAGCGACGAAGGGCTGGAGATCAGCCGGGTGCGCCCGAACGGCGTGGTGGCGCGGGTCTGGCGGCTGCAGCCGAACTGGCTGCGGATCGATATCGACAACCCACCCGACCATGACAGCCAACTTATTCTGTCCAGTCATGGCCGGCGGATGACCGTCGGCAGCTTCCTGGCGCCGGAGGAGCGGCTGGATCTGGCCAGGGCCCTGGCCGAGGCGCTGGATCGCTGGCGCACCGCCCCCCACCCCTGCGCCGCCAGTTAACCCGGCATGAAATCAGGTTCAGGCCAGCCGGGCACCGCCGAAATAGTCCTGCTGTTGTCGCTGGCCACGATCTGGAGTTCGTCCTTCGGATTCATCAAGGTGGCGGTGGAGACGGTGCCGCCCATTTCGGTTACCGCGGGACGCCTGCTGCTGGCGACCGTCATCATCGTCATCTATGCGCGGCTGCGTGGCCACCGTTTCCCCGACGAGCCGGGCCTGTGGCCGAAGTTCTTCCTGATCGGACTGTTCGGCAATGCGCT
>DAOVHN010000069.1 GCA_030671915.1 Pseudomonadota bacterium | reverse complement strand
TGACCATTTCCTTGCGGCCCTGGGCGATTGCCGGGGCGGCGAGGGTGCTGGCCGCGGCGGTCGCAGCGGTCGCTACGCCTGCCTTTTTGATAAATGAACGACGATCCATAGGTTCCTCCTTATTGGTGTTTTGTCGCTGGATTCACTTGAATGCCTGAAGTCCACCCAAACCTTGGCCCGGGCGCCGGCAATGGGTGAAGCCATAAGCCGTTCCGGCCCGAAGGCGGCGGATTCAGGATTTTGAATTATTGTTCGGCTGTCTGAAAGTTCCTGTCCCTGTAACATTGATTGTTTTTATACTTACGGGGGTGCGCATATGGTGGACGGTCCCCGAAACCACGTGATTATTATAGCGCGGCATCGGCTTTGTCTATAGCGAGCCCGGGTCGGCCGGAACCGCGCCATTTCCCACGGTTTCGCGCAGTCGCCCGGAAAAATCCCGCACCCAGCCGGAGTCCCGCCGGTCCCGCGGCCGGTCCAGCGACAGGTCGGCGGCGATAACGGCCGGCCGGCCGGACAGAACCAGGACACGGTCGGCCATGGCGGCGGCTTCGGCCAGATTATGGGTCACCATCAGCACCGACGGGCGGATCTTGCGCCACAGGTCCAGCGTCAGTTCGCGGAGCTGGCCGGCCGCGGCCTCATCCAGCGACACGAAAGGTTCGTCCATCAGCAGGACCGCCGGCTTCACCGCCAGCGCCCGCGCCAGGCCCGCGCGTCGCGCCATTCCCATGGATAGCGTCCCCGGGAAGGCGTCTTCGTATCCTTCGAGGCCGACCGTCGCCAGGGCCGCCGCCGCCTCGGCGCCATGGCCCGCGGGCTCGGCCGCCAGGCGGATGTTGTCCAGCAGATTACGCCAAGGCAACAGCCGGGGCTCCTGGAATACATAGGCGAGGTGTTCGGCGCCCTCGATATGGCCGCGCCAGTCGGTGTCCAGGCCGGCCAGGATGCGCAGCAGGGTCGTCTTGCCGCAGCCCGAGGGGCCAGTCAGCACGGTGAACGAGCCCGGTTCGAGAGTGAGCGAGATATCCTTCAGGATTTCGTCGCCGCCAAAGGATTTGCTTTCGATCGCGACCCGCATCAGACCCGCCGCCAGCGCGAGGCATGGCGCTCCCAAGGCTGCAGTATGCCCAACTCCACCGCCTGCATGACCAGAATGAAGGCGATGGCGTAAACGAAAATGCGGCCGATATCGAACAGCTGGAAATACAGATGGATCTGGAAGCCGACGCCGTTACTGCGGCCCAACAGTTCGACGACCAGCACGATCTTCCAGATCAGCGCGATGCCTGAGCGCGCGGCCGCCGTCATGAAGGGCGCCAGTTGCGGCAGGATGACGTGGCGCAGCGTGGCGGCCGGCCCGAAGCGGTACAGGCGGGCCATCTCGGCCAGCTCCCTGTCCAGCGCTCGGGCGCCCTCGCGCAGCGTCACCGCCACATTGGGGATCTTGTTGACGGCGACGGCGGCGATCGCGGCGACTTCCGTCAGCCCGAACCACAGATAGCAGAGCACGATGGTGACCAGGGCCGGGATATTCAGCGCCACGATCAACCAGGGATCGAATGCCCGGTTGGCCTTGCCGGACAGCCCCAGCGCGATGCCGATCGCGGCGCCGATGGCCATGGCAAGGATGAAAGCCGTCAGCACGCGCCCCAGCGTCGCACCCAGATGAAACAGCAGGTCGCCGCTGTGCCATTCCTCGGCCGCCAGCGCCAGGACTGCCAGCGGCGGCGGTAAAATTTCAGGGTCCGTGAACACCGCCAACAGCGCCCACAGCAGGACGAGCGCCAGCAACGATGCCGGAACGGTGACCAGGCCCGGCATGGGCCGACTCCCGGCGCCGCGCTGCTGTTTGTCTGGCTCCATCACGCCGGTGCGTCAGTTCAGAAAGAACAGTGCGGGCTCGACCTTCGTCGCCTTGCCGACCAGCTTCGCGCCGCCCAGCTCCGCCAGAACGGCAAACATCGCCTGCGCGCTCGCCAAGTCGACCGCGTCGGCGCCGGGAATGCCGGCGCGGAATCCGTCTCTCAGCGCGACGAAGGTTGCATCGTCTTTCGCCTTCATTCTGGGCCGCAGGCGGTCCCATTCGGCATCGGAATCGCGCAGGATATCCTTGGCCTGCCGCGACGCCCGCGCCAGCCCCGAGGCCAGCACCGGGTTGTCTTTCGCCCAGTCGCCACGAAACGCGTAGCCCAGCAGCGGCGTCTCCGGGTTCAGGCCCAGCTCGGCGGCGGCATCGGCCACGTCGACAATCCGCTGCATGCCCCTGGCTTCCATCTTCGCCAGGAAGTGCCAGAAATTGATCACCGCATCCAATTCGCCCGACAGCCCCTTTTTGAACAACAGCGGCGGCGCGCCGAACACCGGCTCGGCCTCCTTGGCCAGGTCGATGCCGTGGCGCTTCCTGGCCAGCGCCTGAATCAGGATCCAACTCTTGTCCACGGGTCCGCCGGCGATGCCGATCTTCCTGCCCTTCAAATAGGCGAGAGACCGGATCGGCGAACCGGCGGCCACGACCATCCCGCCGACCGACCGCGAATAGGGGATCATCCGAATATCCCGGCCCTCGGCCCGCTGGCGCGCGACCCAGACCCAGTCGGTGACGATCATGTCCGCCTCGCGCCCCTGGAACATGATGGTCGAGGCCTGCTTGTTGGCGACCGGCATGACCTCCAGGGTAAAGCCGTTGGCCTTGTCCAGCCCGTGATGCCTGATGACATCGAGCTCCCAGTTGACCGTGCCGAATTTCAGTACCGCGATCCGCAAAACCGGTTCCCCGGCCAGCGCCGCCTGGGCCATTAACGCGAAGCCCAGGCCGGCGATCGCGGTCAGTCTGAAGATGCTGGCGAACATGTTCTCCTCCCTTGGCAGCCTGTCCGGCCCGTTGGGGCGGCAAGCCGTTCCGAATTATTTCCACGACAATATGAACTCCTGCCTTCATTGGGCCAAGGCCCAACCATCAATGACCATTGTATAATGGTCGCCGTGGACAGAGGACGATATTGCCATGCCGGGCGATTGCGGTATAAAGCGGGCCGAATTAGAGAGGAGTTCGAGTTCATGAAGATTGTCGCCTTTGAACGCGATGGCGCGCCCGGCGTCGGCGTGCTGTCCGACGACGGGGCCAGCGTCAGCCCTTTCGACCTGTCCGCGGAGGATGCCGCGGGCGGCGTGCAGTTCCTGGCCGATCTGGCGGCCGCGGGGAAACCGGCGCCCGCAGCCGGCGCTTCGATCCCGCTGGAGGGGCTGAAACTGCGCGCGCCGATGCCGCGCCCGAAGCGCAATATCTTCTGCGTCGGCAAGAATTATCACGACCATGCCCATGAGTTCGCCAGCAGCGGCTTCGATTCCAGCGCGGCGGCCGGCGCGGTGCCCAAGGCGCCGATCATATTTTCCAAGGTGCCCGAGACCGTGATCGCCCATGGCGAGCCGATCCTGCAGGACCCCGCCGTCAGCACCGCCACCGATTACGAGGTCGAGCTGGGTGTCATCATCGGCAAGGGTGGCCGAGGGATATCGAAGGAAAACGCGCTGGACCATGTCTGGGGCTATACCATCATCAACGACGCCACGGCGCGCGACCTGCAGGGACTGCATAGCCAGTGGCTGATCGGCAAGTCGCAGGACACCTTCTGCCCGATGGGCCCCGTCGCGGTGACGGCCGACGAATTCAACCTGGACGATGCCTTCGTGCGCACCTGGATCAATGGCGAGCTTCGCCAGAATTCCAATACAAGTCTGCTGATCTTCGACGTGCCGACGACGATCGCCACGCTGGCCGCCGGCATCACGCTGATTCCCGGCGATGTCATCGCCACGGGCACACCGGCCGGCGTGGGCATTGGTTTCAAGCCACCGAAATATCTTGTCCCCGGTGACGTCGTGCGCATGGAGATCGAGGGCATCGGCGTGCTGGAAAACGAGATCCGGACGCACGGCGGCTGAGCCGGCGAGTAAATGCGTGAAGCCTTCGAAATATTCTCGATAATCCTGCTGCTGTTCGGCGGGTTGGCTTTCTGGCCATTGGTCCGCTTCGGCGCGGGCCTTGCGGGCGGTGCGAGCGACTGGCTGAAATGGCAGTTTTATGCACATATACTGTTGCTGGCCGGCTCGTTAGTGCTGGTGCAGTATTACTACGCCATCGAGCATCCGGACCGGCTGCGTATGCAAATCCTGCCCTACGCCATCGGCGCCGTGTCATGGGCGTCCGCAATTATTATCCTGTTCGGCAGCGGCCTGTGGCGGCGCATCGGCAAGGATCCTGGCGATACCGACTGACGGAGAGAAAATATGTTCAAACCCCTCGGCATCGACCATATCGTGCTCCGCGTTACGGACCTGGACCGCATGCTCGCTTTCTATTGCGAGGCGCTGGGCTGCCATGTGGAGCGGCGCGAGGACAAGATCGGCCTGATCCAGCTTCGCGCCGGTTCCGCACTGATCGACCTCGTCCCCGTCGACAGCGAGCTCGGCCGCCCCGGCGGCGGCGCGCCGGGCGCCGAAGGCCGCAACCTCGACCATTTCTGCCTGCGCATCGAGCCCTTCGAGGAGGGCGTGATCCGCGACCATCTTGCTCGCCACGGCATCGAGGCCGGCCCGGTAAAATCCCGCTACGGCGCCGAGGGCATCGGCCCGTCGATCTATATCGAGGATCCGGAAGGGAACGTGGTCGAGCTCAAGGGGCCGGGGGACGGGCGCTAAATCGCGCCGTCAGCTCGAATAGCGTCCGGAAATACTGGCGCGGTAATCGTTCAATTCATATTGGGCATTGTTGAGATCGGCTTCCATCCGGGGGATCGATCGTTCCAGATCGACCTTTTCCTGGGTGAGTTGCTTGATCTGGATGCCGATATTTACCCGGTCCGCCAAGGGCGTGGCCGGCGAGATCATGGCCGTGGTTTTGTCGGCGATAAT
The DNA here is from genome assembly GCA_030671915.1 of Pseudomonadota bacterium. Classification (GTDB taxonomy): domain Bacteria; phylum Pseudomonadota; class Alphaproteobacteria; order UBA8366; family JADFVY01; genus JADFVY01. Next base: position 3,736 of record DAOVHN010000069.1, on the reverse strand, counting down.
CAGTTCCAGGTCATCGGCCCGCTGCCTGGCCTGGCTCAGCCTGCCGGCGGCATTATCGACAGCGGCGCGGCGTTCGCGCAGACCAAGACCGTCCTTATGGGCGTCCAGGAAGGGACCTTCCAGCCTCGGCGGACACACGTTGGCGTATTTGCGGCCATCCACGCCCAGGCGGTATCCGTTTTGCGGCTTGCAGTATTCATACAGCCCTTCATCGCGGCCTTCGAGATAAAGCGTGATGTTGGCGGTAACACCGTGCGGCGCGCATTCCCTGCGGTACTTGCCGAAATAGTCGGCACGCAAGCCCTTGACGCCATCCTCGAACCCCAGCGCCCACCAGTCGGTCGCTTGGCATGCCGCAGCTTGCCGCTGGTCCCGCCGTTGTCTGTCTTCCTTGCTTTCGCCGCAACCGGCGACGGCAAGCACGGCCAGCATAAGTAAAAGCTTTTTCATGGAGTCATCTTCCTTTATCCGGTTCGGAGTGTAGGGTTCCGCCGTTTAAAAAGACTTAATGCCATGTGTGTCCGGCTACCGGAGCGGGCGGTGCGAATGAGGCTTCTCTTGACCCATGTCAGTGCGGCAGGCGCCTCTTCGTAAGAGGCTGGCGTCATGGAAATTCGTTTTCACGGCGCGGCGGGGGAGGTTACGGGCTCCTGCCATCTGGTGGAGGTTGCGGGCCGGCGCATTCTGCTGGATTGCGGCCTGATCCAGGGTGACCGGCGGGCCGAGGAGCGCAACCGAGCGCCTTTCCCCTTCGACCCGAAAAGTATCGACGCGGTGGTGCTGAGCCACGCCCATATCGACCATTCCGGCCGCATTCCGTTGCTGATCGGCTCGGGTTTCGCCGGGCCGGTTTACACCCACCATGCGTCGAAAGATCTTTGCCGCATCATGCTGAAGGATTCCGGCTATCTGGCGGAACGCGACGCCGAGTGGGAGAACCGCAAACGCCAGCGTAAGGGCCTGAAACCGGTGCAGCCCCTTTACACAATGCAGGACGCGGTCGCCGCGATGAAGCGCTTCCGGGGCCTGCTCTACGGCAAGCGCAAGAAGATATTACCCGGCATTACGGTCCGCCTTTCCGACGCCGGCCATATTCTGGGCTCGTCGATCGTGGAGTTGTGGCTGGAGGAGGGGCGCGCGCGCCGGAAGCTGGTCTTCAGCGGCGATCTTGGGCAGGCGGGCGCACCCATTCTGCGCGATCCCGCCCCCATTGCCGAGGCAGATATGGTGCTTATGGAAAGCACCTATGGCGACCGGCTGCACCGCGGCCGTGCCGAAACCCTGGCGGAGATCGAAGAGATCATCGCGCAAACGCGCGGCGCCAAGGGCAATATCCTGATCCCCGCCTTCGCGGTGGGGCGCACGCAGGATATTCTCTATAATTTCGCGCGCAACTACGACACCTGGGGCATCGGCGACTGGCGGATTTTCCTGGACAGTCCCATGGCGATCCAGGCCACGGAGGTCTATCTGCGCCACGGCGATCTATACGACCGCGAGGCCGCCGCGCTTTGGCAGACAAACAGCCACCGCCCGCTGCTGCCGAACCTGACCCTGTCGCACACCAGCCGCCAGTCGATGCAGCTTAACCGCGTGCGTTCCGGGGCCATCATCATCGCCGGCAGCGGCATGTGCAACGGCGGACGCATCCGCCATCACTTGAAGCACAATATCTGGCGCAGCAACTGCCATGTCGTGATCGTCGGCTTCCAGGCGCGCGGCACGCTGGGCCGCGCGCTGGTGGACGGCGCCAGGCATATCCGCCTGTGGGGCGAGGCCATCAAGGTCGAGGCGAAAATTCACACCATCGGCGGCCTGTCCGCCCATGCCGACCAGGCCGGGCTGTTGGAGTGGTACGGCCATTTCCAGGGCCGCCCGCCGGTCATGCTGGTCCATGGCGAACCGGAGGCCAGCGCGGCGTTGATGACGGCGCTGGGGGAGACGTCGAACGCGCCGGTGCGCATCGCCGCGCCGGGACAGCGGGTCGATCTTGTCGGAATGGCGGGTTTTTAGGGCGTTGGCGACCGGACGGCGGCACCCACAGACAAGAAGCCGGCTCTCACACCCGCTTTGCAGCCTGCACCGCCGCCTCCAGCCCCTGCAGGAAGTTCGAGCGGTCCTGTTTGGTGAAGCCGGGGCCGTGGTCGCGAATTTCGCCGGTTTCGCGCAGGTGGGATTTCAGGTCGCGCATGGCCACGGCCATGCCGATATTCTCTTCGGTGAAGGGCTTGCCCCTTTGGTCGAGCGTCAGCGCGCCGGCCTCGAGGCAGCGGGCGGCCAACAGGATGTCGGCGGTAATGGCAATGTCGCCCGCGCCTCCATGTTCCGCGATCCAGTCGTCGGCGGCGTCGGGTCCCTCGGCGACGACAACGCGGTTGATCAGCGGGCTTGTCCCCATGCGCAGCCAGGTATTGCCGACGATATGCACCGTCAGCCCATGGCGCGCCGCAACCCGCAGAATCTCGTCCTTTACGGGGCAGGCGTCGGCATCGACATAGATTTCAGTCACGCCACCGTCTCAGCGAGGCACCGCGGGCGCTTAGCGGCGCCGGCGCCTCGGCGGCGGGCGGTTGCCGGCGCCGGGGCCTGGGCCGGGCGCGTCGGTCTTGTGCCGGAAATTGATCCGGGCCTTGGTCAAATCGTAGGGGGTCAATTCCACGGTAACGCGGTCGCCCGTCAGAATACGAATACGGAACTTCTTCATGCGGCCGGCGGTATAAGCCAGCACTTCGTGCCCGTTATCCAGGGTCACCCGGAACCGGGCATTCGGCAGGACCTCGGTAACGACGCCCTCCGCTTCAATCAGGTCTTCCTTGGCCATGTATTCTCCTTGTTCGGATGGCTGCGCGCAAAAAACAGAGGGCCGGGCAGAGAAATTCTGCCCGGCCCATCTGGCAAAATTGTCTTCAGACGGCCTGGAGGCTGGCGGCGGCGGTCTTGCCGTTGCGCCCGGTCTCAAGCTCGTAGGACAGTTTCTGGCCTTCGTTCAGGTTGTGCATTCCGGCCTGCTCGACTGCGCTGATATGCACGAAGACGTCATTGCCGCCGTCATCGGGCTGGATGAAACCGAAACCCTTGGTGCTGTTGAACCATTTGACTGTGCCAGTAGGCATGGAAATCTCCTCAAAGCTGGCGTCGTTTCGGGCGGGATTGCCCGTTACGTCGAAATTAGCATTGGGAGAGAACCGTGATCGGGACCCCAAGGGGGTGGATATTGGCGGACCCAAAGAAACTCGACGGGGCGAACATTGTGCGCGTGGCGGAAAATTGCAAGGATTTTCTCGCCGCCGGCGCTTCACGCCAGCAGGAAACGAAAAAGGGCGGCACCCCCAAGCCCCGCCCCTTTCCGATCAACTTTCGAGTGGCCTTATAGCGCCTTCAGGTCACCGGCGGCGGTCTTGCCGTTTCGGCCCTGTTCCAGCTCGTAAGACACCTTCTGGCCTTCGTTCAGACCATCCATGCCCGCGTTCTGAACCGCGGAAATATGGACGAAGATGTCATTGCCGCCCTCCTCGGGCTCGATGAAGCCAAATCCTTTGGTGGCGTTGAACCATTTTACAGTGCCAGTCGGCATTCGCTCTCTCCTTAGTCTGTCATGGTCCCGCATTCGGCTGCGGGGAAACATCAAATTACCGATGGGAGGAAACGATTGCCCTGGGCGGGCGGTTGTGTTTCTGGCTGCCCCACAGAATTCGACAGCAAAACAAATGCCGCGACTCTTGTTACTTTGCAAGTG
>DAOVHN010000433.1 GCA_030671915.1 Pseudomonadota bacterium | reverse complement strand
TTTTCGTGGGCCCTCCTTCGCCGAAGGCTTCGGAGGGCAGGCGGCGATCTCATACAGGACAGGAACGAGACGATGAACCATCGGAAACTCACCGATCGGCAGGGGCGGTTCGTGCGCGAATATCTGGTTGATCTGAATGCCACCCGGGCGGCGGTCCGGGCAGGGTATTCGAGGGCCGGCGCGGGCTCGCGCGGGTGGACGCTGAGGCAGATCCCGGCCGTGGCCGCCGAAATCGACGCGGGCCTGGCCGAGCGGGCGCGGGTGGCGGAGATTACCGCCGAACGGGTGCTGTCCGAAGTCGCCCTGCTGGGGTTTGCCAATATCAAGGACTATTTCGAGGCGGGCGAGGACGGCACAGCCGGCCTGGACCTGTCGCGCCTGACCCGCGACCAGGCCGCCGCGATCGCGGCCGTGCAGGTGGATGAGGGCGGCAAGGCGGGCGGCGGGGCGCGGCGAGTGAAGATCAAGCTGGCCGACAAGTCGCGCAACCTGGAACTGATCGGCCGGCATCTGGGCATGTTCGCGCGCACAGCCCCCAGGGAAAGCGCGAAAGGCGAGGCCGCGGCGGGCGGCGGCGCGGCGCGCCCGGTCCGCCAACTCTCCGACGCCGAGTTCGCGCAGAATGTCTGGGGCATCCTGACCCGTGGCGGGAAAGAAGGTTGAACCACGGAGACACGACGGACACAGAGAGGGCGGCGGGTGTTTCTGTGTTCCCTCCCTGTCATCCTGCGGCCTCGGACGGCGGCAAAATACAGGGGGAGAAGTTCGGATCTCTCCGTGCCTCTAGCCTCTGTGGTGATTTTCCCAAGCCATTGAGGCCATGTGTCGCGAGTTGCCGGGGTGCTGGACAGGGGGTGGCGGGGCGCTAAACTCGCCGGAAGATGGGTCAGGAGCGAACAGAATGAAATACTCCCGCGCGATTCTTGCCGCCCTCTTGCTGATCGTGACGGCCCATTCGGCTGCCGCCGCGGACCCGCCAACCGTCGAATCCGTGCTTGGCGCCGTCGTCCTGCTGCAGTCGGAAGTTCCGGCGGATGCGCGTACGGCGATGTCCCTGGGCCGGCAGCGCTACGGCAATGGCATCGTCATCGACTCGGACGGGCTGATCGTAACGATCGGCCATGTGATCCTGGAAGCCGATGCGGTGACGGTCACGACCGGTGGCGGCAAGACCGTTCCGGCCCACGTCGTCGCCTATGACCACCCGACGGGGTTGGGCCTCGTCCGCGCGGACGAGCCGCTGGACGTAAGGCCCATGGCCTTTGCGGACTCGGCCGGGGCGCAAGTCGGCGACCCCGTTATCGTGGCCGGCGCCGGCGGGCCCGAGACCGCGATCCAGGCGCATATCGTCTCGCGGCGCGGCTTCGTCGGATACTGGGAATACATCCTCGACGACGCGATCTTCACCATGCCGCCCTATAACGTCTTCGGCGGGGCGGCGATGGTCGACGCCAACGGCCGGCTGCTGGGAATCGGTTCGCTGTTCGTCCCGGACGCGGTCGGTCCGGGCGAACATGGCCCGGGGAACATGTTCGTGCCGGTCGACCTGCTGAAGGCGATCCTTGCCGACCTCATCGCGGACGGACGTTCGCCGCAGTCGGTGCGGCCCTGGCTCGGCATGATCACCCGCGAGACCCACGGCGGCCTGTTCGTCGCGCGCGCCTCGCGGGACAGTCCGGCGCAGTTGGCCGGCATCCGGTCGGGCAGTATTCTGGTGGGGCTGCAGGGCAAGTCGATCAAGAGCCAGGAGGATTTCTACCGGCGTCTCTGGGCGTCCGGCGCGCCCGGCGTCACGGTCCGCCTGAGCGTCATCGATCCGAAGGGCGAGCCTCGCGATGTCGATGTTGTCACTTCCGACCGTTACGACTGGCTGAGGTTCAAGCCCGGCGAGCGGCGGTAGACCGAGACGGGGCCGGCATCGCAAAGACAAGGCCCGGCCCCCTTGCGGGAGGCCGGGCCCTGTTCAGCCGTGGCAGTTCTTATTTGGGAAGCGATTTGGAATCGTAACGCTTCTGCCATTCGCCCAGGATGCGCGTGCGGTTCTGGGCCGCCCACAGGAAGTCGTTGTCATACATTGCGTCGACGATGCCGGCGGGGAAATGTTCCACCGGCTTGGCGATGCCGGGAATGGCGACAACCGCATAGCCCTCGTTATAGAGCCGGTTGGCCTTCTCGGTGACCGACCAGTCGACAAGTTTCTTGGCCGCATCCAGCTTGGACGTGCCGGCCACGATGGCGGTCGCTTCCATGTCCCAGCCCACGCCTTCGCTGGGGATGATGATTTCCAGCGGCGCGCCCTTGGCCTTGGACTTGGCGCCGCGGAAAGCGAAGGAGATGCCGATCGGGGTTTCGCCGGACGCCGCCTGCTTGCACGGCTTGGATCCCGAATGGGTATACCAGGCGATGTTTTCATGCAGGCCGTCCATGAATTCCCAGCCGCCGTCCTCGCCGAACATCTGCAGCCAGGACGACACGTCCAGGAAGCCCGTGCCCGAGGAATTCGGATTCGGCATGACCACATGGCCCTTGTAGACCGGCTTGGTCAGGTCCTTCCAGGATGTCGGCATCGGCAGGTTGTTCTTCTTGGCCTCGACCGTGTTGAAGCAGACCGCCGCGATCCAGGCGTCCATGCCGGTCCAGGTCGGGGTGGTGCCCTTGTCGCGGAATTTCGGCGACAGCTTGTCCAGCCCTGCCGGCGCGTAAGCCTCCAGCATGCCTTCGCCCTTCATCAGCAGCAGGCTGGTCGCCGCCAGCCCCCAGATCACGTCGGCCTGCGGGTTGTTCTTCTCGGCCAGCAGCTTGGCCGTGATGATGCCGGTCGAATCGCGGACCCACTTGATGGTGATGCCGGGGTTGTCGGCAGTGAACGCCTCGCCATAACGCTTAAGGTCTTCGGCCTCGACGGCCGTATAGACGGTAAGTTCGGTGGCCGCCGAAGCGGTGCGAACACCGGCGACCGCAACCATGGTCATGGCGAAGGCAATCGCCAGCGACGAAGCGCCGGCAATCAGTTTTTTGCTTCTCATGTCTTGTAAAGCCTCCTGCTTTTTTAAATATTCCCGGACCGCCCCGGCGGGCATTTGCTCCGCTCGCATGACAGCCTGTTTACGGCGCATCATTCGGCATCCGGTTGGCCGGAGTAAAGCACAGAACAATGACAACGCGACGAGAAATTTGTTCGAAAC
>DAOVHN010000060.1 GCA_030671915.1 Pseudomonadota bacterium | reverse complement strand
TGCGCTCTCCCGGGGCACCGTCTTTCCGACGGAACATACCGTAATTCTGCTGGAAAAGGCCGCGCGCGGCGAGCGCTTCGACCGCCATTTGCTGTTCGACGGCTCGAAAGTCGAAGCGGCGGCCCCGGTCACGACCATCCTGCTCGGCCAGCGTGAGGCCAAAGGCGAGCCCGTAATCAAGGCGCCGCTTGGCCCGGCCCCCATCTGGCCGATGCGACTCGCCTTTTTCGCCGCCGAGGGCGAGGCCCGCCAGGGCGAGGAGCTGCCCGATTTCGAAATGACGATGAACATCCAGCCCAACGGCGTGGTTACCAGCCTGGTGCTGGATTTCGGCGATTTCAAGGTGAACGGCGTCCTGGAAAAGATCGAGGAATTGCCGTCCAGCGGCTGCTGATCGGGTCGCACGCGCCGGAGCACCCTCGTCCTTCGAGACGGCTGCTTCGCAGCCTCCTCAGAGTTTGTGAATGTATTGAATAAGGCGCCGGCTGTCGCCGGCAGAGTCTCTTTTCTCCACCCCCTCCCCAACCCTCCCCCGCGAGCGGGAGAGGGGGCTGTTCGCCGCAAAACAAAGCCCTCTCCCGCTGGCGGGGGAGGGTTGGGAGGGGGTGGAAAACACAAAGCTTGCCGGCGACAGCCGGCGCCGAACCAGCGGTTGCCGAAAGATTTACGGGCCCTCATCCTGAGAAGGCGCGCAAAGCCGCGTCTCGAAGGACGAGGTCGCACCACCCCCGAAACCCCCTAAAACCCCCGCCCCTTGGTGATCGCCTTTTCGCCCAGCTTCTCGCGAATGCTGTCGATCGCCTCCTCCACCTTGGCCCGTTTTCGCGCGCCGGGGTCCAGCAGGTCGGGCTGGGCCGCCGCGTCCGCGTCGCACAGTTCCTCGACGCCGGCGCCGATCAGCCGGAAGGGGCGGCCATCCGCCTCCTTTTCCAGTAGCGGCATGACGGCGCGGTATATTTCCTCGGCCATCCAGACCGGGGCGGCCAGCGTCCTGCTGCGGGTTAAAAGCCTGAAATCAGCCGTCTTCAGTTTCAGCGCAACCCTTCTTCCCGCCAGTTGTTTCTTCTTCAGCCGCCGCGCCACCGTTTCGCACAGTGGCCAGATCTCGCGGGCCAGCGCCGCCATGTCGGCGATGTCGGTCACGAAGGTCGTTTCGCTGGAAATACTCTTTGTCTGTTCGCTGGGATCCACCTTGCGCTCGTCGATGCCGCGCGACAGCTTGTATAACCGTTGCCCCATGGCGCCGTAACGGCGATACAGTTCCGCCTCCTCGATCCGGCGCAGCTCGCCGATCGTCGCGATACCGTCGCGCCGCAGTCTCGTCTCCAGCGCGCGGCCCACGCCATAAATCGAGCCGACGGGCCGGGGCGCCAGGAACTCCAGAGTCTCCGCCTCGCCGATAACCGCGAAACCGCGCGGTTTGTCCAAATCCGAGGCCGTCTTGGCGAGAAATTTGTTATGGCTCAGCCCGATGCTGGCGCTGATCCCGATCTTTCGCTCGATCTCCAGGATCAGCCTCGCCAGTGTGCGGGCCGGGCTGCCGCCGTGGATCTTCTCGGTTCCGGCCAGGTCGAGGAAGGCTTCATCGATCGACAGCGGCTCCACCAGCGGCGTTACGCCGAGCATCATTTCGCGCACCTGCCGGCCGACCGCCGAATATTTCGCCATGTCCGGGCGGATCACCACGGCGTCGGGGCAGGCTTCGCGCGCCTTGAACATCGGCATCGCCGAGCGCACGCCGTAGACCCGCGCCACATAGCAGGCCGCCGCCACCACCCCGCGTCGGCCGCCGCCGACGATGACCGGCCTGTTCGCCAGTTCCGGATTGTCCCGCTTCTCCACCGAGGCATAGAAGGCGTCGCAATCGATATGGGCGATCGACAGCTTGTGCAGCTCCGGGTGGCTGACCAGCCGCGGCGAACCGCATTCCGGGCAACGCCCGTCCGGCGCTGCCTCGGGCAAGGCAAGGCAATCCCGGCACAGGATGTATGTTTGCTCGCTCAAGGGCCGCCTTCCTCCCGCCAGAGCCAGGCGGCGCCCCTGACACCGCTGGAATCGCCATGCAGGGGCGGTACGATCCGGGTCGCCACCTGGTCGGAAAACACCCACTGTTCCCAGAGGCGCGGCAGATTTTCATAAAGCCGCGTTATATTGGAAAGGCCGCCGCCCAGAACGATGATATCGGGATCGAAAATATTGATCGTATGCGCCAGGGCGCGCGCCAGCCGTTCTTCGTACCGCGCCATGCTTTCCCCGGCTTCCGCGTTGCCGGCGGCGGCGCGTTCGGCGATTTCCGAGGCGGTCAGGTATTGCCCCGTGCTTTCCATATGGGTGCGCGCCAGCGCCGGCCCCGACGACCATGTTTCAATGCAACCTCGCCTGCCGCACCAGCATGCCGGGCCAGGCAATTCCGCGGGTGTCGGCCAGGGCAGGGGATTATGGCCCCATTCGCCGGCGATGGCGTTCGCGCCGGCCAAAACCCGCCCGCCGATGACCAGCCCGCCGCCCACGCCGGTACCCAGTATGACGCCGAACACGGCGTGCGCGCCGGCCGCCGCGCCGTCCACGGCCTCCGACAGGGCGAAGCAGTTGGCATCGTTGGCGATGCGCACGGGCCGTCCCAGCGCCAAACCGAGATCCCGGTCCAGCGGCTGTCCGTTCAGCCAGGTCGAGTTTGCGTTCTTGACCAGCCCGGTGGCCGGCGAGATCGTGCCGGGGATACCGATGCCGACACTGGCGTCGCCGCCGGCCTCCGAGCAGGCGCGTTTCACAAGCCCCGCGACCGCGGCCACGGTCGCCGCGTAATCCTGTTGCGGGGCCTCGATTCTGCGACGAAACCGCACTGTTCCGGCCTCGTCGAGCAGGGCGGCCTCGATCTTCGTGCCGCCCAGGTCAACGCCGATGCGCATGGGAATCAAACTCCTTTGAGGGCCGGCAGGGGCCATTCCCCATTGTCCAACGATTCAGGCGATTTGTCATGATTATTGCTTATGCGCTAAAGTGTGGTAGGAATTGCATGATTGCCGCTCTACCGGCACTGCTGCGGGTCCTTTATCGAGGACTTGCTATCGCCGGGAAGCGGAGCGATTGGGAGAAGCTTTATGGCGAAGACGATTCTCATCGTCGAAGATAACGAACTCAATATGAAGCTCTTCCGCGATCTGCTGGAAGCGCAGGGATATGGGATTCTGCAAACGCGCGACGGCATGCAGGCGCTCGATATTGCGCGCGCCGAACGTCCCGACCTGATCGTCATGGATATTCAGTTGCCGCAGGTGTCGGGGTTGGAGGTTACCAAGTGGATCAAGGCCGACGACGATCTGAAGCATATTCCGATCATCGCCGTCACCGCCTTCGCAATGAAGGGGGACGAGGAAAAGATTCGCGAAGGTGGCTGCGAAGCCTATGTGGCCAAGCCGATTTCCGTCAACGACTTCCTGGCGACCATCAAGAAATTCCTGTACTGAATTGACCGCCGGCCGCCTGAAGGCCGCGGGTTTCCTGTCTCTTCAAAAGATAAAATTTTAAGTAAATCCCGTAATATAAAATTTGCGGGACATTGTAATCGACTCTTGCGACGCCAACCCAACCCACGACACCGTCGAGTTCGTCGAACGATCCGGCGGTTATCCCGCAGTAGTAATTCCAGCGGGCCGATCATGGTGCGAGGGCATGGAAGCGCCGTCTTCCGCGCTCCCCGTCGCGCCGGCCCTTTGGGCAGTTCGATAACCGGCCAAAAATATGTTTCTGACGTTCGAAGAGGTTGCGAGGCCCGTGCGTCTAGTGGTGTAAATCCGGATTTATTTTCGCTGCGCGGGAATAGCTGGAACTTCGTAACAAATTGTAAACGATTGGACTCCGGCGCCCGGCCCGGTTCTGTTAATCTGAGGGCGTAAAAACAATTTCGTCGATACCGCTTGGTCAGGGGCCACAGGGAAGCGGTCAATACGGCGAAAGGCCTGTCGGGCACCGGAAAATCCGGGCATCGGCGGGTTATAAAATCCGGACAGGTACAGGCACGTCGGAGTCTGACTCCACGAACAAGGCGAATGTTTCTTCGCCGGGGATCGCAACGCCCCGGGTGCGTAAACATAACCGCTTTAAAGTGGAGTTTGGAAAATGGACGTGAAAAAACCGGTTATCCGAAAGAAAGGTACGGCCAAGACGGCCGGTACCATCGACAGCAGACAGAGACGGGCCCTTGCCCGCCTTGGACTGGCCTCCGCGGGCGCCTATGTCGCCCCGACACTGCTTGCGCTGCGGTCTACCGCGTTGACGGCGATGCCGGCGGTGGAAATCGGCGTCGCCGCCTGATTAGCCATCCTGAACCGTACCGCGAGGGGCGTCCGGACGGAATTTGGCCGCCCCCGTGGACCGGTTTTCCGGCAACAGCTAATGGAAAGGACCGGAGGGGAGGAAAATGCTTTTGAAGTTCGATACCATGTGTCGGCCGGTACAGCTGGCGCGAGGCCTGAAGGTCCTGCCGCATCTGATGCGGGTTTTCGCCGGCTGGCCTTACAGGGAGGTGCCAAAGGTCGGCAATCCCGGCGTCTTGCTGAATATTCTGCATGACGAGGGCCGTTACGTGCTCGAGGCGCCTTGGTTGAGAGGCCGTTTGCATTATGGCGATGCGGCCGACCTTGCCCAGGGCCTGGCCACCCACGTCGCGCGCGGTTGGTTCCTGGAACATCCGGGCCTGTTGTGGCTGGACGCGGCCGCGGTCGCGTTCGGCGACCAGATCGTCGTTTTTGTTGGCGGCCCTCGATCGGGCAAGAGCTTGCTGGCGGCCAGTCTGGCGGTCAGCGGAAACCCGGTGTTCGCCGATTCGATCCTGCCGGTATCGCCGGACGGGCAACAGGGTATGAGCCTCGGCATGGCGCCGCGCCTGAAACTGCCATTGCCGGAGGAATTGCAGGACCCGTTGCGCGGCCTGGTGGAAGGCCAGATGGAAAGCGGCAGCGACAGCGTCGGATATCTGCAGCCGCGTGACGGTAGTATCGCGCCGTTTGGCAGGACGGCCCGCATTCGCGCCTTTGTAACGCTGGACCGGTCGGTTTCGTCGGCTGCGACGCTCAGCCCGTCATCCAGCGGGAAATTGCTCAAGCGTCTGCTGCTCAACAGCTTCGGCGAAGGGATGACCGCCGACGAACTTCTCGAAAAGGTCCAGATTGCCGTTGGCGATGCGCCCTGCTTCCGGATGACCTGGTCGGATCCGCAAGAGGCGGTCAACGCCTTGCGCGCCCGCTTTGCGATATGGCGCACGCCGATCGCGGAAAACGAGGACCAGGCGAAAAATCAGCCGAAGAGAAAGGCCCGGCGCCGGCCCTCCGGCCCGCGCATTCCCGCCGGCCGGCAGTTCCGCCATCGTAACGGGCTTACGGAACGTCTGGTCGACGCCGATCTGTTCCTGGTCAATCCGGGCGGGCAGACGATCTATCACCTGAATGGTCTCGGCGCGGGGTTGTGGCGTCTGCTCGACGGTACGCACGGCCTCGACGACGTGGTGACGGTCCTCAAGGAGGCGTTCCCCAATGCTGATTCTGATTCGATCGAAAGCGACGTGAAGACGCTTGTCGGCGATCTGGCCGACCGCGGCCTGCTGATCGAGGAAGTTTCCTAGCCCGGATTTCTCACCAGGATGGCGCCGTCATCCTGGTGAGAAATCCGGGCTAGCCCTTGATGCAGGCCAGGGGGCGCAGCTCGGCGACTTTCGAGGCCAGGCCGGCGCGGTGCGTGGCCTCGACGACGGCCGATACGTCCTTGTAGGCGTGGGGCGCTTCCTCGGCGACCCCGCGCATGGAGGGGCTGCGGATGACGATTCCCCGCTGAGACAATTCATCGACGATTTCGCGCCCGCGCCAGATTTTGCGGGCCTGGTGGCGGCTCATGCTGCGCCCGGCCCCGTGACAGGCCGAACTGAAGGCGCGCGCCTCGCTTTCCTTCGTGCCGGCAAGGATCCACGAGGCCGTGCCCATGCTGCCGCCGACGAATACCGGCTGGCCGGTCTTGCGCAACACCGGGGCAAGGGACTTGTTTCCGGGCCCGAACGCGCGCGTGGCGCCCTTGCGGTGGACATGGAGTTCGCGCGCCACCCCGTCGACAGCGTGGGTTTCCACCTTGCAGGTATTGTGGGAAACGTCGAACAGAAGGTCCAGACTTGCCCCGGGCAGAATATCCGCGAGGGCCTGTCGCACCAGATGGCCGATGATCTGGCGATTGGCGAAGGCGCAATTGATGCCGGCCCGCATGGCGCCGAGATAGCGTTCGCCGAGCGGCGACAAAATTGGGGCGCAGGCCAACTCGCGATCCGGCAGGTGGATGCCGATTTTCGCGTCCTCGATCACCATTTCGCGCAGGAATTCGGTGCCGATCTGGTGGCCCAACCCGCGCGATCCGCAATGGATGGCGATGACGACATCGCCTTGCGCGAGACCGAAGGCCCGCCCTGCTTTTTCGTCGAGCAGCCGGGCCACTTCCTGGACTTCGAGGTAATGATTGCCGGAACCCAGCGTCCCCATCTCCTTGCGCTGGCGAAATTTTGCGCGCTCCGAAACGCAATCGGCGCGAGCGCCTTCCATTCGGCCATGTTCCTCGATCCGGTCCAGGTCTTCTTCCCGTCCGTATCCCTGGTTGACGGCCCAGACCGCACCGCCCTCCAGCATCGCGTCCATTTCCTGCTCCGACAACCGGATTCGCCCCGTGCTTCCCAGCCCCGCGGGCACCGCGGCGAATAGCGCGTCCGCGATCTGTACCTTGATCGGCTCGATATCGGCGCGCTTTATCCCCGTCAGCAGGGTCCTGACCCCGCATGAGATATCGAAACCGACCCCGCCGGCCGAGATCACACCGCCCTCCGCCGGGTCGAATGCCGCCACGCCGCCGATCGGAAATCCATAGCCCCAGTGGGCGTCCGGCATGGCGTAGGAGGCGCCGACGATGCCGGGCAGGGTGGCGACATTCACGGCCTGCTCGCGCACCTTTTCGTCCATATCGCGGATCAGCCCCTCATCGCCATAGATGATTACCGGAACGCGCATCGCCCCGCTCCGCGGTATGCGCCATGCGAATTCGGATAGTTTTTGCAGTCTTGCCAGATCCATGGTCAGTCCCCCCGGTGTCCGCGTCACACGTCGACGACGCAGCGCGCGACCCAGTTGCCGTCCCCGTCCCGTTTCACCTCGAGCGCGGTATAGGTTGCCCCCTTGACCTCAACGGCCGGCCGGTGCCGTTCCCGTGAAACCGGTTCGCCCCATGCCGTTCCGCTCAACCTGCCGCCGTCGATATGAACCTCGAACCGACCGAACAGCATGCCGGCTGTCGACATCTCGAAGATCAGCGCGTTCAGCCAGTCGATCAGCAGCAATTCCGGGTCGGGTGCCTCGCACTCGACCCGCACACTGGTCCGGGGCTGGATCCACGACGGATCCGTGACGGTGGCGCTCATGGCCAGCGCGGTTTGTTCGAAGGCGGTTTCCAGCGTTGGCCCGTAACCGCACAGGCCGATATCGGCGCCATGCGGAAAATGCGTCCAGCCACTTTTCCTCGCCGGCATGGGGCGCTCCGCAGTTTATCCGGAAGACTTTTCGTCCGGTATGAAGACAGCATGAACATGGATCGGGGAGGTGTCGTTGACCCAGGTCAAGTCATCCGCCGGGCCGCGGTTTTTTCAGGCGATCCGGCGATCCGGACCCGGTTCGGCAAGCTGTTTGAACAGCGCGCTGTATCCTTCCAGAGAACGCTCGACGTTCCAGTTGTCGACGATGAATTGCCGGGTGACTTCGGGGTCGGCGGAATCCAGTGTGCGGCGCAGACTGTGCAGCAGCGTGGGCATGTACTGCATGGGCACCTGACGGCCGGTTTGCGGGCACAGCGTCTTGTTGGGTGCCGGCGCGCAAGCAATGGCCGGTTTGCCGCAAGCCTGGGCAGCCAGAATCGCGCGCGGCAGCCAGTCGCCCGAAGGGCCGTGGAAATAAACGTCGATCGCCTGGAAAACCAGTTCCGGTTTGGCCCAGGCGCCCAGCACATGCACCCGTTCCTCCAGGCCCAGCCGTTTAATCAGGCTGCGTTCCGCCTGGGCGGGCCGCGCCTGGCCGAACAGAGCCAGATGAACTTCGCCGTCCATCCGGAACAGGGCATGCAACAATGTCTCCAAACCCTGCAATGGACTGGCGCAGCCGATCACCCTGGGCTTCGCCGGCAGTCCAATCTTGCGCCGCGCGCGCGCCGGGTCGCCCGGTACATAGCGTTCGCAGTCGATACCAGCCGGCAGAATTTCGATCCGCGCCGAGGGGGGCAGGCGGTCGGCGGCCTCCTCGCTGGGCGCGATCAGCAAGGGGGACAGCGCTTCCACGACAGCGGCGAACTGATCGAGCTGCCATTTCTCGGCGCCCGTTATAGCGCCGCAAACCGAGTGAACGATATTGGGTACGCCGGCCTGCCTCGCGGCATGGCCGGCCGTCGTAAATTCGCCCAGCCGGTGAGTGTGGACAATGTCGGGCCGCAAATTGTCGAAAAGAACCCGCAGTTCATCCAGCAAGTTCGGGTCTTCGTTCCACAGCCGGATGGCGTTCCGCCGTTCCGGGCTTTTTTGCGGGTTGTTTGCGAACCACAGCAAATGGGTTTCGCAGTCCCCTGCCAGCCCGTCGCTCAGATCGATAGCGGAAGACAGATCGTCCTGGGCGTCATTTTCGGTAACGGTTTCCATCAGTACCGGCCGGTTCTGAAACTCGGGGGTCGACCTTGCCGCGCCTGTGGATTCGAATGCACTCATTTAACGACGACTCTCATTATAAACATTTGGTCGTCAGATAAGCATATTCCGTGCCAACCGTTTGTCCGTGGACAGCCCGCGAACATCTTTGCAGCAAAAAGAAAGCCGCGCCCGTGGGGCGCGGCTGTTCTAAATCGGGATATGGTCGGAAAGGGCTCTAGCCGGACCGGCGGAACATCGAGAACAGGCCGCCGGACCCGGCGCTTTCGTGCCGGGCGACGTTCAGGCCGGCCATCCGCCAG
>DAOVHN010000399.1 GCA_030671915.1 Pseudomonadota bacterium | reverse complement strand
CGACGATGCGCGGCGCGGCGGCGCTGGCCCTGATGGCGGCATTGGCTCTGGCCGGAGCCTGCGGCATCACCCTGCCCGGCACCGGCGAGCGGTCGCAGCTCTACGTGCTGACGCCGAAAAGCACCTATCCGGACGACCTGCCCACGGTGGACTGGCAGTTGCTGGTGGAGCAGACGACCTCGCCGGCGGGGCTGGACACGCCGCGCATCGCGGTCGCCTACAGCCCGATCGAGCTGGACTATTTCGCGCGCACCAACTGGACCGACCGGGCGCCGGAAATGGTGCTGCGGCTGCTGGTGGAGAGTTTCGAGAATTCGGGCAAGATCATCGCGGTGGGCCGGGATTCCATCGGCTTGCGCTCCAACATCGTCTTGAAGACGGAGCTCAGGGAATTCCAGGCCGAGTACGACCGCAAGCAGGTGTCCGGCCATCCCGGCGACGGGGCGACCGGTTCCGGCAAGGCGCCGCAGATCCGCGTGCGCATCGCCGCCAAGCTGGTGAAAATGCCACAACGGATCATCGTCGCCTCGCAGACCTTCGAACATGTCGCGCCAGCCGAAGAGAACACGATGGAATCCATCGTCGGCGCCTTCGACTACGGGTTGGGCAAAGCCCTGAAACATATCGTGATCTGGACCCTGACCGAGGGCGACAAAATCGTCAACGAACCGAAGAGCTGAAGTTTCCGGCACCCGACCGATGATCTCCACGCAATTTTTCAACGATTTCCTTCAGCGCATCACCGACGCCGGGCGCTCGCTGCTGGAGCCGTCCCCCGACAAGGGAATAATCGCGGAATGCCATGCGCTTCTTTCAGAAAAGGGCGAAGCAAGGGGCGTGGCGCGGGCCAGGGATTTCCTGGACCGATATGCAATCCTGACGGAGGAAGGGAAACGCGAATTCTTCATCGCCATGCTGGAGGAACTGGGGCCCGACCGTGACGCCCTGGACAAGGCCATCGAGGCCTATCTCAAAGGGGGCCGCGAGGCCGAGGCTCGGGCCCTGAGCTATATCGCGGAGCCGCGCAGCCAGGAGCTGATCCGGCGGCTGAATCGTGCGCCGGCCGGAACGCGCGATCTCGTCGCCATGCGCCGCGACCTGCTGCGCGCAATGCAGGACGAACCGCGGCTGTCGATTCTGGACACCGATTTCAGCCACCTGTTCGCCAGCTGGTTCAACCGGGGTTTTCTCGAACTAAGGCGTATCGACTGGTCGACTTCGGCCGACATTCTGGAAAAGATCATCCTCCACGAGGCGGTCCATGCGATCCAGGACTGGGACGACCTTCAGCGCCGGGTCGGGGCGCCCGACCGGCGGCTGTATGCGTTTTTCCACCCGGCGCTGCCGCGCGACCCGCTGATTTTCGTCGAGGTCGCATTGACAGTCGATACACCGGGCAAAATCGCGCCGATCCTGTCCACGATACGTGAGCCGATCGCGCCGGAGACGGCCCGCACGGCGGCGTTCTATTCGATCTCCAACTGCGAGGATGGGCTGCGCGGCGTAAGCTTCGGAAATTTCCTTATCAAGCAGGTGGTGGAGGAACTGCAGCGCGAGTTCGAGGATCTTCGGACGTTCGTTACGCTTTCGCCGGTCCCGGGCTTTCGGAGCTGGGCGCGCGGGCAGCTTGTGGACCGAGACGGAATTCTTCAGGGCAGCCAGCGCGATCTGATCGAGGAACTCGAGGCCGCGGGCGATATGCAGCAGGCGGTAAAGTCTGCCGGCGCGGCGCTGGCGGCGGTCGCGGCGCAATATCTTGTGGAGGCGAAGAATGCAAAGGACGCACTGGCCGATCCGGTGGCGCGATTCCATCTGGGCAACGGGGCGCGGCTCGAAAATATCCATCCCGGCGGCGACACGAGCGAGCGCGGCCTCGAAGGCTCCTACGGTGTGATGGTCAACTACCTGTACGACCTGACGCAGATCGAGGGGCGGCACGAAGCCTTCGCCCATTCCGGCGAGGTGACCCATTCGCCGGCGGTGGGCAAACTGCTGCGGGCGAGATGATCGTCCGATTGTTAGCGGTGTGAATAAGACGTGAAAGACTGAACAGGGAGAGGAATTATGGACTCACGCGCGGCGGTCGCCTTCAAGGCGGGCGAGAAACTTTCCATCGAAACGGTCCAGCTTGAGGGCCCGAAAGAAGGCGAGGTGCTGGTGGAAATCAAGGCCACCGGGATCTGCCACACCGACGAATTCACCCTGTCGGGCGCCGACCCGGAAGGCCTGTTCCCGGCGATCCTGGGCCATGAGGGCGCGGGCGTCGTGGTCGATACCGGGCCGGGCGTGACCTCGCTGAAAAAGGGCGATCATGTGATCCCGCTTTATACGCCGGAATGCCGGCAGTGCGATTACTGCACCTCGGGCCGGACCAATTTGTGCCAGGCGATCCGCGAGACGCAAGGCCGGGGCGTGATGCCCGACGGGACCAGCCGCTTCTCGCTGGGCGGGGACCCGCTGTTCCATTACATGGGCACCTCCACCTTCTCCAACTACACGGTGATGCCGGAGATCGCGGCGGCGAAAATTCGCGAGGACGCGCCGTTCGACAAGGTCTGCTATATCGGCTGCGGCGTCACCACGGGAATCGGCGCGGTGATCAATACGGCGAAGGTCAGGCCGGGCGATAACGTGATCGTCTTCGGGCTCGGCGGCATCGGGCTGAACGTCGTGCAGGGCGCGCGCATGGTCGGCGCGAACATGATCGTCGGCGTGGATTTGAACCCGGCGCGCAAGGCGCTGGGCGAGAAATTCGGCATGACCCATTTCGTCAACCCGGCGGAGGTGGAGGGCGACCTGGTGCCCTGGCTCGTCGAGCTGACGAAGGGCGGCGCCGATCACAGTTTCGAATGCATCGGCAATGTGGATGTCATGCGCCAGGCCCTGGAATGCTGTCACAAGGGCTGGGGCGAGAGCACCATCATCGGCGTCGCCGGCGCCGGGCAGGAAATCGCGACAAGGCCGTTCCAGCTGGTCACCGGGCGGGTCTGGCGCGGCACCGCATTCGGCGGCGCAAAGGGCCGCACCGACGTGCCGAAGATCGTCGACTGGTACATGGAGGGCAAGATCAACATCGACGACCTGATCACCCACACCATGCCGCTGGACAAGATAAACGACGCCTTCGACCTGATGCATGCGGGCAAGTCGATCCGCAGCGTGGTGATGTTTTAGGGGCGCTGTTTCGCACCGGCGCAAGCCGGCGCCGTCCCTACGGCTTGATCGTGATCGGCGTGCCGTTGGGGACCGCGGCCCAGATTTCGTCCATCGCTTTGTCGGTCACCGCTATGCAGCCCAGGGTCCAGTCGCGGTTGCCGCGTGAGGGGGTGTGGCGGCCGTGGATGAAGATCGCGCCGCCGGGTGGTACGCCGTTCTCTTTGGCGCTGGCCTTGTCGTCGGCGTCCGGATAGGTGATGTGGATCGACAGGTAGAAGCTGCTGTTCGGGTTGCGCCAGTCGAGGATGTAATCGCCCTCGG
>DAOVHN010000087.1 GCA_030671915.1 Pseudomonadota bacterium | reverse complement strand
TCAACTCCGAGGCCGGCAGGCAGGTGCCGGTCGGGTTGTTCGGGTTGGCCAGAAACAGCATGCGGGTGTTTTCCGTCACATGCTCCAGCAGCGCATCGACATCGGCGGTCAAATTCTTTTCTGGGGCGGTAACCGGCGTCGCCCCCGCGGCCTTGGCGGAAATCGCATACATCAGGAAGCCATACTGGCTGTACAGAATCTCGTCGCCGGGCCCAGCATAGGCGCCGATCAGCAGCGAGATCAACTCGTCGGAGCCCGCGCCGCAGACGATGCGGTCGGGATCCAGCCGGAAGCGCTTTCCGATCGCCTGGCGCAACGCCACCGCGCCGCCATCGGGATAGCGGTGCAACTCGTCCGCCATGGCGTCATATGCTTCCCTGGCCTTCGGGCTTGGCCCAAGCGGGTTTTCGTTCGCAGACAGCACGATGACCCTGTCGACGCCCGCCACGGCATGGCTGCCGCCGACATAGGGTGCGATATCCATGATGCCCGGACGCGGAGTCGGTGACGTCATTCTTGAAACCCTTCCGTCAGGATTTGCCGTCGAGCGGCGCCGGATAGGCACCGATCACCCGGACTCGCTCAACGTTTTCATGTTTAGCCAGTGCAGCCAGGCGGCTATCGTCATCTTCCACGAAGCCGGCAGCCTCTGCCAGATACTGGGTCGTACCGTCGGTGGCCGCGCAAACGATTTCACCCTCAAGGCCGGCGGCGGCCAGCATCTCGCCAATCACCGGGCGGCGCACCTCGGCCGCCATTTCCAGCAGCAGCAGGCTGCGGTCGTCACCGCTGGCTTCTGGCGGCACGCGGGCGATAGCCAGCGCCGAAACGCCGCGGCCACGCACGTTACCCGGCTCGACAAAGGGCAGCCGCAGAACGACCCGTGGGGCCTCGGCGGACCAGAGGCCCGCCCACCAGGGCCGATCGTCGGTCTCCGCCGGGTATGGCAGCACGCCGTGAGTCGTATTGCCCGCGGCAACGCCTGCTACGACTTCGCGCCGGGTGGCGCAGCCCGAAAGGGCTGTGTAGCTGCCAAAATGGTCGCGGGCCAGATCCCACAGGCTGTCCGAATCGTCGGCGAAAACACTTACGCTGTAGGGTCCCTGCATGGCGGTCAGCGAGGCGATTATTTCCCGCCAGATCCGCAGCACCGACCCACGGCCGAAAGGTCCTTTGTGGCGCGCCGCCAAGCGTCGCAGGATCACCGCCTCGCGCCCGGGGCGCATGCCGGAATCGGCTTGGGGGCCCTTGGCCTCGGCGACTTGTTCGACGATCGCCGCGCGGCGCATGATCAGGTCGTGCAGCGACGTGTCGATCCCGTCGATTTCCCGGCGCAGATCGTCCAGATTTGGCTTGGTCTTTTCCATGCTTTCGCGTCGTATGTCCCGTGAGATCCCCGAAAGACAGCGTTAGTAGCAGTTTGGCGATGCCCTGTCAGCATTTGCCGACAGGGGCCGTCGGGGCAGGAATTGATTGACGCGCCCCTGCTTCAACCTTAGCTATTCTGCCATGTCGGCGACCGAAAACATATCGCTTCCGGGCCAGTGTATCGAGCTTGGCGGAAACGGGAAACTCCGCCTCGATTGCGGCGTCGAGCTGGGGCCGTTCCCGTTCGCCTACCAAACCTATGGCGAGTTGAACGCCGACAAATCCAATGCCATCATGGTCTGCCACGCGCTGACCGGCGACCAGTTCGTCGCCGAAACCCACCCCATTACCGGGAAATCCGGCTGGTGGGGCCAAATGACCGGCCCCGGCAAGCCGCTGGACACCGACCGCTACTTCATCATCTGCGCCAACGTGCTGGGCGGATGCCTGGGCACGGTCGGGCCGAAGGAAACCGACCCGGCCACCGGCAAGCCCTACGGCCTGAACTTCCCGGTCATCACCATCGCCGACATGGTGCGCGCCCAAAAGCTGCTAATCGATCATCTGGGCATCGAACAGCTGTTCGCAGTGATCGGCGGGTCGATGGGGGCGATGCAGGTGCTGGATTGGGCGGCGCGCTATCCCGAGCGCGTCTTCGCGGCGATTCCGGTCGCCGGCGCGGCGCGCCATTCGGCGCAGAACATCGCCTTCCACGAGGTCGGCCGCCAGGCCATCATGGCCGACCGCGACTGGCATGGCGGCGACTACCTGTCGCATGATACCACGCCGCGGCGCGGGCTGGCGGTAGCGCGCATGGCCGCGCATATCACCTATCTGTCGGAAACCGCGCTGCACCGCAAGTTCGGGCGCAACCTGCAGGACCGCGAGGCGCTGACCTTTGGTTTCGATGCCGATTTCCAGGTGGAAAGCTATCTGCGCCACCAGGGCATTACCTTCGTCGAGCGGTTCGACGCCAATTCCTACCTCTACATTACCCGCGCCATGGATTATTTCGACCTGGCGGCGGAGTTCGGCTCGTTACCGGCCGCCTTCGAGAACACGCCCGTGCGCTATTGCCTGGTGTCCTTCACCAGCGACTGGCTGTTCCCGACTCCGGAAAGTCGCGCCGTCGTGCATGCGCTGAACGCGGTCGCCGCCAATGTCAGCTTCGTCGAGATCGAGTCCGACAAGGGGCACGATGCGTTCCTGCTGGACGAGCCGGAATTCCGGGAAGTCCTGGGCGGTTTCCTGAACGGATGCGCCGAACATAAAGGGCTGAACCGGCTATGAACGGTGTTGTTCCCTCGATCCGCGTCGATCTGCAGCTGATCGCCGATATGGTGGAGCCCTCCAGCAGCGTGCTGGATGTCGGCTGCGGCGATGGCGCCCTGTTGCAGTATTTGTGGAAGACCAAGGGGGTCGACGGACGCGGTATCGAACTCAGTCAGGCCGGCGTGAACGCCAGCGTGCGCAACGGCCTGTCGGTCATCCAGGGCGATGCCGATACCGACCTCAAGGATTACCCGTCGGACGCCTTCGATTACGTGATCCTCAGCCAGACGCTGCAGGCGACCCACAATCCGCGCACCGTGCTGGACAACATGGCGCGGATCGGCCGGCGGTCGATCGTGTCCTTCCCGAATTTCGGCTATTGGCGGGTGCGGATGAGCCTGGCCTGGAGCGGCCGCATGCCGGTGACGGAAAACCTGCCGCACCAGTGGTACGACACGCCCAACATCCATTTCTGCACGATCCGCGATTTCGTCACCCTGGCGCGCGACATGAACCTGCATGTCGAGCGCGGCCTGGCGCTGAACGGAAAGGGCCGCCCGATGGGCGTAAACGCCACCGGCGCGTTGGCCAACATTCTGGCCGAACAGGCCGTGTTCCTGCTCAGGCGGGCCTGACCCTACATCCGGCCGCCGACGGCGTCCTTCAGCTTGTCGAACAGGTCGACCGGATCGGTGATTTCGTCGTTGGCGGTTTGCGGTTCGTCGCCGCGCAGTCCGGTAAGCGCGGCTTCCCTCTGGCGGTCGCGTTCCTCCAGCATGCGCAACGCATCGCGTATGACCTCACTGGACGAACCATAGAGGCCATTATCGACTTTCTGGCGGACATAATTAACCAAGCGCGGCGTCAACGATACATTCATAGCTACTGCCTCCCCACTGGGAAGTGTATCAAAAAAGTCAATTTTTGTCAAAATTTGCCCTTTAAGGTAGCAGCCATGGCCGCTATTCGTCGGCAAGCCGTTCCAGTGCTTCCATGTCGTCGTCGGACAGGCCGAAATGGTGGCCGATCTCGTGGATCAGCACGTGACGGACGAGATGGCCCAGCTCCTCGCCGGTTTCGCACCAGTAATCCAGCAGCGGCCGGCGGTAGAGGAAAATCATGTCGACCTCCTGGCGGCTGCCGGCGGCGTCCTTCTGGTCCAGCGACACCCCCTGATAGAGGCCAAGCAGGTCGAACTCGGACTCAAGCGCCATGTCGCGGCAGGTTTGCTCGTCGGGGAATTCGTCGATACGGATCACCACGTCGCCGACATGGCGGCGCAGTTCGTTGGGTATCAACTCGAAAGCCCTGCGGGCCAGGGCTTCGATATCGTCCAGCGTGGGTGCTTGCAGCGCGTCCATGGCGTGAAAGATAAGGCGGCGGGCCGTGGGATGCTAGTGGTGTGTAGGCGGCAATTCCGCGTCGCTGTTGCGCGAGCATGCCGCCACCCCCGGCTTTACCGTTCCGCCATGTGCAACAAGCTCGGAGACTCGCGATGGCCGCCCGTAACATCCTGATCGTCATGGCCGACCAACTGAACCCCTTCGCGGTCGGCTGCTACGGCAGCGCGGCGGCGCGGACACCGAACATCGACCGTCTGGCGGAGGAAGGCATCCGCTTCGATGCGGCCTATTGCAACAGCCCGCTCTGTACGCCGTCGCGGTACGCCTTTATGACCGGGCGGTATGTCTCGCGCTGCGGCGGCTACGACAACGCGGCCTATCTGCCCAGCACGGTCGCGACCTTCGCCCATTACCTTCGGATAATGGGCTACCGCACCGCGCTCAGCGGCAAGATGCATTTCATCGGCCCGGACCAGCTGCACGGTTTCGAGGAACGCCATACCACCGATATCTACCCCGCCGATTTCGGCTGGGTGCCGGACTGGACACGGCCCGACGAGCGCATCGATCTCTGGTATCACAACATGTCCTCGGTGGTGCAGGCCGGCGTGGCGGCGACGACCAGCCAGCTCGCGTTCGACGAAGAGGTCGGTACCCAGGCCCTGCGCGCCATTCACGACCATGCGCGCGGAACCGACAAGCGCCCCCTGTGCCTGGTGGCGAGCTTCACCCACCCGCACGATCCCTACGCCGCGCCGAAACGCTTCTGGGATCTTTACGAGGATGTGGATATCCCCATGCCGCGCGTGCCGCACCGCGCGCCGGCCGACAACGACCCCCACAGCCTGCGCCTGGAAAAGGTCATCGCGCGGGATGCCGTCGATATTACCGACGACGACGTACGGCGGGCACGGCGGGGCTATTTCGCCAATACCTCCTATGTCGACCACTGGCTGGGGCGCCTGCGCGATGCGCTGGATGAATGCGGCCTGGCGGAGGATACGGCGGTGCTGTTCCTGTCCGACCATGGCGACATGCTGGGCGAGCGCGGCCTCTGGTACAAGATGAGCTTTTTCGAATGGTCGGTGCGGATACCGATGGTCCTGCACAGGCCCGGCGAGGCCGGCGGCAAGATCGTGGCCGCCCCGGTGAGCCAGGTCGATGTGCTGCCGACGCTGACCAGAATCGCGGCGGAGGCGACCGGCGCGACAATCCCCGAGGCGGTCGATCCGCTGGATGGGCGCGACCTGATCGCCATCGCCGAAGGCGATAAGGACGGTGCCGGGCTGACGATCTCGGAATATCTCGGCGAAGGCACGGGCCAGCCGATGCTGATGGTCCGCGACGGCCAATGGAAATACACTTGCTGCCCCGGCGACCCGGAGCAGTTGTTCGATCTCGCCGCCGATCCATTAGAATTAGATAACCTCGCGGCGACGGATGCGCAGGCGGACCGCGCCGCATCCTTCCGGGCGCGCGCCGATGCCCACTGGGACACCGAGAAGGTGCGCGAAGCCGTGCTGGACAGTCAGCGCCGGCGGCGTATCCTGTCCGGCGCGCTGCGCCAGGGCCGCTACCGGAACTGGGAATGGCAGCCCCCGCGCGACGCCACGGAGGAATATACTCGAAGCCACATGGACGTGGCGGCGGTAGACATCAACAGCCGCTGGCCCCGCCCAAAACCCTTCGAGCCGAAACGGAAGTGAGCCGAAACATGGCGGACAAGCTGGACGATGCGACGCGCCGGGCGGCGCTGGCGGAACTGACGGAATGGACGCCGCTGGAGGACCGCGACGCCATCGCCAGAACGTTCAAGTTCAAGACATTCAACGAAGCCTTTGGTTTTATGACCAAAGCCGCGCTGAAAGCCGAACGGATGAATCACCACCCCGAATGGTTCAACGTCTATAACCGGGTCGAGGTGACCCTCACCACCCACGACTGCGGTGGCCTGAGCGAGCTGGACGTGACCCTCGCGAAATTCATGGACAAGGCGGCAGGCTAACGCGGCTGCATTCTCAGCGCGTTGTCCAGCCGCACGACCTCGCCGTTCATGACCGGGTTGCCGGCCATGTGCAGGACCAGGGCGGCAAACTCCTCCGGCTTGCCGAAGCGTTTCGGGAAGGGCAGCGTGGCGGTCAGGTTATCCTGCACCTCCTGCGGCATGTTGAGCAGCAGCGGCGTGCCGAACAGGCCTGGCGCGATGGCCAGCACCCGCACGCCGATGGACGCGAATTCGCGCGCCGCCGGCAGGGTCAGCGCCGCGATCCCGCCCTTCGAGGCCGCATAGGCCGCCTGGCCGATCTGGCCTTCATAGGCCGCGATGGAAGCGGTGTTGACGATCACCCCGCGCTCGCCGTCTTCGTTGGGCGCGCGGCCGGCCATCTCCGCCGCGGCAAGACGCATCAGGTTGAAGCTACCGATCAGGTTGACCCGAATGACGGCCTCGAAGTCTTCCAGCTTCATCGGTCCGTCGCGTCCGACAATGCGCCTGGCCGGGGCAATCCCGGCGCAATTGACCAGGATACCGCAAGGCCCATGCTCCGCCCGAGCCTCGTCCAGCGTGGCTTCCACAGCCTCCCCGTCGGCGACGTCGCATTTCAGGCCCAGCCCGCCGATTCCGTTGGCGACCGCCGCGGCGCCGTCCCCGTCCCGGTCCAGCACCGTGACTTTCGCGCCTGCCGCCGCCAGCGCACGGGCGGTCGCCGCCCCCAGGCCCGACGCACCGCCGGTTACGATTGCCGCTATGTCCTTGATATCCATAAACTGTCTCCCTGCCGGTTCAGTTCGGTATAGCAGATGGCGGATTCGGTCACCATATGCAGAGTGATGAGCGAAAAACTGCCCATGAAGCTGCCAGGCCCCGAGCAGCAGCGGCGGAACGAATCCAGGGTGAATGAGGGTTTCTGGCCCAAGATTCGCCGCCACGCCAGGCGCATCCCCTTCGTCGAGGAGGCGGTGACCGCTTGGTTCTGCGCCCGCGACCCCAAGACCCCCAGCCATATCAAGGCCGTCGTCCTGGCGGCGCTGGCTTATCTGGTGGTTCCTATGGACGCCCTGCCCGACTTCCTGCCGGCCCTGGGTTTCCTGGACGACGCCTCGATGTTCTGGGCCGTCTGGCAGATGCTGTCGAACCATATCACCGATGAACATCGCCAAAAGGCCACCGAAGCACTCGACGCGGAGGACTTGCGCGAATAAGCTGCCAAGGCGGCGGGGGCACTTTCGCCCGCACGTCCCATAGCCACATTTTTCAGGAGCAGGCAGCATCATGGATTTTCTGGTGATCGCAATGGACGGGGCCGACGATGGCGCACTGGACCGGCGCATGGCCGCGCGCGACGAGCATATCGCGGGCATCGGGAAGCTGAAGGAACAGGGCCATTTTATCGCCGGCGGCGCCGTTCTGGATGACGACGGCAAGATGATCGGCTCTACCGTGATCGTCGCGTTCCCCGACCGCGAATCGGTCGAGAAATGCATTGCTGAAGACCCTTATACCAGAGGCAATGTCTGGCAGGATGTGACCATCCGGCCGTTCCGCGCGGTCCGCTGACGCCGGAGAAAGACGAAACATGACAGAACCGCTGTGGCAGCCTTCGCCCGAGCGTGTTGCGAACGCGAACATTACCGCCTTCGCCCGGATGCTGGAATCCAGGCACGGGATTTCGCTGCCCGACTACGAGGCGCTGCACCGGTTTTCACTGGACCGGATGGAGGATTTCTGGACTGCCGTCTGGGACGATTGCGGGGTTATTGCCGAGACCCGCGGCGAGCGCGTGCTGGCCGATGGCGACAAAATGCCGGGCGCGCGATTCTTCCCCGACGCCAGACTGAATTTTGCGGAGAACCTGCTGCGCCGCCGCGACGACACGCCGGCCCTGATCTTCCGGTCGGAGGACAAGGTCGAGCGGTCGATGAGCTGGGCCGAGCTTTACCGCAATGTCTCGCGCCTGGCCCAGGCCCTGAACGCTGCCGGCATCGGCCCAGGCGACCGCTGCGCCGGTTTCGTGCCGAACATGCCGGAGACCATCGTCGCCACCCTGGCGGTCGCATCGTTGGGGGCGGTCTGGACCTCATGCTCGCCTGATTTCGGCGTGCGGGGCGTGCTGGACCGGTTCGGCCAGGTC
>DAOVHN010000731.1 GCA_030671915.1 Pseudomonadota bacterium | reverse complement strand
TGCGCGTCGTCGGGCATCGGGTCGTTCCAGAAGCAACCGTTCTCGATATAGCGGTCCAGTTGTTCCGGGTTGGGCGCGCCGCGGCCCTGGGCATGGCCGTCCTCGCCGCGCCATCCCGCCAGCGGGCCGATGCCGGGGCCGCGCTCGTGATTGACGATGTAGTCCGGGTAGCCACCGGGATATTTCGGGCTGCCGTCCTTCTCGACCATGCCCGGCAGACGCAGCCGCGCGCCCAGATCCAGCAGCACTTCCTGGAAGGCGCGCACGTCGCGGTCGGGCTTGACGACCGGCTGGCGGATCGCGTCGGCCGGGCCCTCGGCCGAGCAGATCGGACGGTCCAGCAATGAGATACAGTCCCAGCGCTCAAGATAGGTGGTGTCCGGCAGCACCAGGTCGGCATAGGCCACCATCTCCGACGAATAGGCGTCCGAATAGATGATATGCGGGATCTTGTATTCGCCGGTCTCCTCGTTCCTGTCGGTCAGCGCATGGATCGTCCCCGGCACGTTCATCGTCGAGTTCCAGCTCATGTTCGCCATGTACAGGAACAGCGTGTCGATGGGGTAGGGGTCGCCGGCCCAGGCATTGTGGATGACCATGTGCATCAGCCCGTGCACCGACAGCGGATTCTCCCAGCTGAATCCCTTGTCGATGCGCTTCGGCTTGCCGTCCTCGTCGAGCAGCAGGTCTTCGGGCCCCAGGGGGAAGCCCAGCGGCGGCCCGCCCAGCGGCGTATTCGGCTTGCCGGTGCCCGCGGTCGGCTGCGGCAGCGGCGGGATCGGCTTGGGGAAGGGCGGCTTGTAGCGGAAGCCGCCGGGCGTATCGATC
Organism: Pseudomonadota bacterium; assembly: GCA_030671915.1. Classification (GTDB taxonomy): domain Bacteria; phylum Pseudomonadota; class Alphaproteobacteria; order UBA8366; family JADFVY01; genus JADFVY01. Next base: position 835 of record DAOVHN010000731.1, on the reverse strand, counting down.
GACCCCAGCAGCATCTGCAGCAGATGGATCGCGCGGCAGGTGTGGAAGCCGTTGGAATGGGCGGAAATGCCGCGCATCGCATGCATCGAGACCGGTCGGCCGATCATCTTGTCGTGGGTGCGCCCGGCCCAGTCCATCCATTCGATGTCCAGCTCGACGGTCTGCTCGAAGGCGGCGTCGGCCAGCTCGGCGGCGATGCGGCGAATGGTGTCGGCGGGAATGCCGGTGGCCTCCGCCACATTGTCCGGCGCGTAACGGCCGTCCATATAGCGCCGGGCCAGCAGCTCGAAGGAAGGCACGGCCATTCGCCCATCCGCCAGCTTGTGCTTGCCGACCATGGCCGGGGTGGCATCCGGCGACAGGGCGCTGGCCAGCTTTTTCGTCTTGCCGTCGAAGCAGAGCGGGTTGCCGTCCTTATCGCGCGCGAACAGCCCGTCGTCGGCGGCGCCCGGGTCCTGGATCACCAGCCAGCCGCCGTTGGTGTAGCGCGCCAGGAATTCCCAATCGACCTTGTCGGCCTTCAGCAATTCATGGATCAGCGCGAAGACGAACAGCCCGTCGGTGCCCGGCCGGATGCCGATCCATTCGTCGGCCACCGCGGAATAGCCGGTGCGTATCGGGTTGACCGACACGAACTTGGCCTTGCCATGCGTTTTCATGCGGCCGATACCGGCCTTCAGGGGGTTTGAATCATGGTCCTCGGCGACCCCGAACATCAGGAAATAGCGGGTATGTTCCCAGTCCGGTTCGCCGAATTCCCAGAACGCGCCGCCGATGCTGTACAGCCCGGCCGCCGCCATGTTCACCGAACAGAACCCGCCATGGGCGGCATAGT
>DAOVHN010000197.1 GCA_030671915.1 Pseudomonadota bacterium | reverse complement strand
TGGGCAACCGGGGCGACGGCGGGGCCACGCGGATCATCGAATTCGACCCGGCAAAAGGCTCGATCGACTGGAGCTTTACCGGCAGCGCGAAGGAACCGTTGCACTCGCCGGTCTACGGTTCGATCCAGCGCCTGGCGAACGGCAACACGATGATCGTGGAATCGACCAACGGCCGCGCGATGGAGGTGACAGCGGGCGGCAAGGTCGTCTGGGATTTCCGCTCGCCCCACCGCAAGACCGAGGACGGCCAGGAACTGGTCATGCCCCTGTTGGACGTCGTGCGCTTCGAGCCCGACTCGCTGACTTTCCTGGAGTAGCGCGCGCCGGAACGTCACACGGAGATTTGAACGGCGGTTGGTTTCCCCGCGGCCGCAGGTCCACTAGCATCGCGCCCGACCCGCACGAAAGCGCATCCGATGTACCCCGCCAGGGATTGCAGCAGATTTCCAGCTACATCCGGATGGACGTTGTCAGTCACAGCGGCTTTCTATCGTTCTTCATTTACCGGAGAAGCACGAAACCATGGAGTTCTTTTCCAGTGTCATGCAATCGGCCCTGAATTTCCTGTCCAGCCTGTTCGTTTTTGCGATCGGCGTTCTTGTCCTGGTCTTGATTTGCTTCTTTGTCGCCGACGTCATGCAGACCAGGGACGCGGTGCGGCGGAACTACCCGGTCATCGGCCGCTTCCGGTATCTTTTCAGCACGCTGGGCGAATTCTTCCGGCAGTATTTCTTCGCCATGGACCGCGAGGAAATGCCGTTCAACCGGGCCGAACGCGAATGGGTCTATAAATCCTCGCAAGGAGCGGACAATACCATCGCCTTCGGCTCGACGAGGAACCTGACCGTGCCGGGAACGGCAATTTTCGTCAATTGCCCGTTCCCGACGCTGGAGGAGGACGCGCTGGCGGCGCCGCCGCTGGTCATCGGACCGTACTGCCGTACGCCCTACGAGGCGCGTTCGATCATCAACATCTCCGCCATGAGCTTCGGCGCCATCTCGAAACCCGCCGTGCTGGCCCTGTCGATGGGCGCGAAGATGGCCGGTTGCTGGCTGAACACCGGCGAAGGCGGCCTGTCGCCCTATCATCTGGAGGGCGGCTGCGACATCGTCTTCCAGATCGGCACCGCCAAATACGGGGTGCGCGGCGAGGATGGCGGGTTGAACGACGAGCGCCTGCGCGAGGTGGCCGGCCACGAACAGGTTCGGATGATCGAAATCAAACTCAGCCAGGGCGCCAAGCCGGGCAAGGGCGGCATCCTGCCGGCGGCCAAGGTAACGCCGGAGATCGCCAGCATCCGCGGTATCGAGGCCGGCAAGGATTCGATCTCGCCGAATCGCCATCCCGAGATCGATAACATACCGGAATTGCTGGAATTCATCGGCCATGTGCGGGAGGTTTCCGGCAAGCCGACCGGCTTCAAGGCGGTTATCGGCGGTTATGGCTGGCTCGAAAAACTGTGCGAGGCGATCCAGGCGGCAGGAATTGAAAGGGCACCGGATTTCATCACCGTCGACAGCGGCGATGGCGGCACCGGCGCGGCGCCGATGCCGCTGATGGACAATGTCGGTCTGCCGGTAAAGGAGTCCCTGCCGATTGTCGTCGACATCCTGACCAGATACGGCTTGCGCGACCGCATCCGGGTCATCGCCTCGGGCAAGCTGGTGACGCCGGCCGAAGTAGCCTGGGCCTACTGCGCCGGCGCCGATTTCGTGAACTCGGCGCGCGGCTTCATGTTTGCGCTGGGCTGCATCCAGGCCCTCAAATGCAACAAGAACACTTGCCCGACCGGCATCACGACGCATGACCGCCGTCTGCAACACGGGCTGGATCCCGAGGAAAAATCCGTAAGGGTCCGCAATTTCGTCGAAAAGATGCGCTACGGTACCGGATTGATCGCCCATTCTTGCGGCGTACCGGACCCGCGGAGCCTGAGACGATATCATTGCCGCATCGTCCAGGACGGCGCGCGCTCGAAGCCGCTGGACGTGCTGCACCCCCTGGTTGAGGTGCTACCGCAATATCGCGCGCAAACGTCCGATCCGACATGATCCTTGGTATAAACCCCTTTCGCAGGAGGCCATAGCTCGTGGCAGAGATCAAGGCATCGGACCTGTTCGTCAAGACACTGGAAAACGAGGGAGTCGAATACATCTTCGGCGTTCCCGGCGAAGAGAATCTGGATCTTCTGGACTCCCTGCGCACGTCGACGATCAAGCTGATCCTCACCCGCCACGAACAGGGGGCGGGCTTCATGGCCGCGACCTATGGCCGCCTGACCGGCAAGGCCGGGGTCTGCCTGGCGACCCTGGGGCCCGGCGCAACCAATCTGGTCACGCCGGCGGCCTATGCGCATCTCGGCGCGATGCCGATGGTGATGATCACGGGCCAGAAGCCCATCAAGAAGAGCAAGCAGGGGCGGTTCCAGATCGTCGATGTCGTCGGCATGATGCGGCCGATCACCAAATTCGCGCATCAGATCGTCAACGCCAACACCATTGCGGGCCTGGTCCGCGAGGCCTTCCGCCTGGCCGAGGAGGAACGGCCGGGCGCGGTCCATCTGGAACTGCCGGAAGACATTGCCGCGGAACGCGCGGAGTCGGGCCGCCTGTTCGCGGTAAACCTCCCTCACCGGCCCGATTGCGACGAAGACGCCCTGGACGAGGCGGTCGCGATGATCAGCGCGGCGAAGCATCCACTGCTGCTGGTCGGCGCGGGCGCCAACCGGAAGACCGTCATCAAGCCGCTCTGCGATTTCGTCGAGAAGACCGGAATCCCCTTCTTCAATACCCAGATGGGCAAGGGCGTGATCGGCGGGTATCACCCGCTTTACATGGGCACCGCAGCGTTGTCCGAAGGGGACTACCTGCATTGCGCCATCGCCCGTGCCGATCTGATTATCAATGCCGGCCATGATGTCGTCGAGAAACCGCCGTTTCTGATGGAGCCGTGCGGCACCGAGGTGATCCACGTCAACTTCAATTCGGCTACGGTCGACGAGGTATATTTCCCGCAGCTCGAACTGGTCGGCGATCTCGCGTCGACCTTCGCCCGGTTGTCCGAAATGCTTGAGCCCGTGCCCGGCCATGATTTCGATTACTTCATGCGGGTCCGTGCGCTGGTCCATGAACACATGGCCGAGGGCGACGACGACCGCCGTTTCCCGATCATCCCGCAGCGACTGGTGGCCGATGTCCGCAAGGTGATGCCGGATGACGGCATCATCGCGCTCGACAACGGCATGTACAAGATCTGGTTCGCCCGGAACTACCGATCGCCGCAGCCGAACACCGTGCTGCTGGACAACGCGCTGGCCACCATGGGCGCCGGCCTGCCATCGGCGATGATGGCGGGCATGCTTAATCCCGGCCGGCGGGTCATGGCGATCTGCGGCGATGGCGGCTTCATGATGAACAGCCAGGAGATGGAAACCGCCGTCCGGCTTGGCCTCGATCTCGTCGTGCTGGTCTTGCGCGACAATTCCTACGGCATGATCCGGTGGAAGCAGGCGGTCGGCGAATTCCCCGACTGGGGCCTGGAATTCGGCAATCCGGATTTCGTGACCTATGCGCAAAGCTACGGCGCCAAGGGTCATCGCGTGGAACGGACCGAAGAATTCGCGCCGCTGCTGGAGCGATGTTTCGCCGAGGGCGGCGTTCACCTGGTCGAGGCGCCGGTCGATTATTCGGAAAACAAGCGCGTCCTGATCGACGAGCTATCGCAAAAGATCTGCCTGATATAGATTGCGCGGGCCCGCCAACATCAACCCGGAAGCCCGCGCATGTTCACCACCCGCCCCGAAATTCTCGGCACCTTCGGTGTCGTCGCCTCGACCCACTGGCTGGCCTCGGCCGCCGGCATGGGGATCCTGGAGCGCGGCGGCAATGCCTTCGACGCGGCGGTGGCGGCGGGGATGGTGCTGCAGGTCGCCGAGCCGCACCTGAACGGGCCGGCCGGCGACATGCCGCTGATCATGCATTCGGCCAAGACCGGCGAGACGAAGGTCATATGCGGCCAGGGCACGGCGCCCGCCGGCGCGACCATCGCGCATTATCGGGGCCTGGGGCTGGAGATCGTGCCGGGCACCGGCCTGCTGGCCACTTGCATTCCCGGTGTCTTCGACGCCTGGATGCTGATGCTGCGCGACCATGGTACGATGCGTCTTGACGAAGTGTTCGAGGCGGCGATCGGTTATGCGGAAAATGGCGTGCCGCTGGTGCCGCGCATTATCGAAACCATCGAGACGGTGGAGGCGCTGTTCCTCGCGGAATGGCCGACATCCGCCGCGCAATGGCTGCCCGGCGGCAAGCGGCCGGTGGCGGGAACGCTGCTGGCCAACAAAACCCTGGCGGCAACCTGGCGGCGCCTGATCGACGAGGCCACGGCGGCATCCGCCGACCGCGCGGAACAGGTGGAGGCCGCACGGCGTGTCTGGGCAGAGGGCTTTATCGCCGAGGCGATCGACCGCTTCTGCCGCGAAAACGAGGTGCTGGACGCCAGCGGCGAACGCCACGGGGGCGTGCTGACCGGTGCGGACATGGCCGGCTGGCGTGCGACCTACGAGGATCCGCTGACCCTGGACTATCACGGCCATACGGTCTGCAAATGCGGCCCCTGGAGCCAGGGACCGGCGCTGCTGCAGAATCTGGCGCTGCTGGCCGACATGGATGTGGCGGCGATGGACCCGCTGGGCGCGGACTTCGTCCACACGGTCGTGGAATGCATGAAGCTGTCTTATGCCGACCGCGAGGCCTGGTACGGCGACCCGGATTTCGTCGAGGTGCCGGTGGCCAACCTGCTGAGCAAGGCCTACGCCGACGAACGCCGCGCCCTGGTGGGCGAGCGGGCCTCGCTTGAGCTGCGCCCCGGCGCGCCCGGCGGACGCGCACCCCGGCTGGCCGATTTCATAACCGAGGGCCGCAAGGTCACACCGATGGCGGCCGGCGCGGGCGAGCCGACGGTGGCGCGCTACGGTTCAACCGACGACGACCCCGGCACCCGGCCCGACGGCGGCACCAGGGGCGATACCTGCCATATCGACATCATCGACCGCTGGGGCAATATGGTGTCCGCCACGCCCAGCGGCGGCTGGCTACAGAGCTCGCCGCTGATCCCGGAGCTGGGCTTCGCCCTGGGCTCGCGCGCGCAGATGTTCTGGCTGGAGGAAGGGCTGCCGGCCAGCCTGGCGCCGGGCAAGCGGCCGCGCACCACGCTGACCCCGTCCTTCGTGCTGCGCGGCGGCGAGGCCTGGATGCCCTTCGGCACGCCGGGCGGCGACCAGCAGGACCAGTGGCAGCTCATCATGCTGCTGCGCCACCTGCATCACGGGCTGAATTTGCAGGAGGCGATCGACATCCCCTCCTTCCATACCGAGCATTTCCCCAGCTCGTTCTACCCCCGCGCGGCGCGCCCGGGCGTGCTGGTCATGGAGGGCCGCTGGAACGCCGACGTGGTGACCGAGTTGCGCCGCCGCGGCCACGAGGTCGAGGTCGGCCTCGACTGGTCCGAAGGCCGCCTGACCGCCGCCAAGAAGGAAGACGGGTTG
>DAOVHN010000121.1 GCA_030671915.1 Pseudomonadota bacterium | reverse complement strand
TTCGTCTTCGCCGCCTTCGTGTTCTTCGCGCCGAACTTCTTCGGCGAGCCGGACAACTACATCAAGGCGAATCCGTTGCAGACGCCGGCGCATATCGTGCCTGAATGGTACTATCTGCCTTTCTACGCGATTCTGAGAGCGGTCCCCGACAACTTCATCGGCGGATGGCTCACCAACTGGATGGGCTTTACCTTCATATCGGCGAAGCTGGCCGGCGTGATTGCGATGTTCGGCTCCATCATGGTGCTGTTCTTCCTGCCCTGGCTGGATACGTCGAAGGTGCGCAGCGCCCGCTATCGCCCGGTCTACAAGTGGTTCTTCTGGATTTTCGTGATCGTCTGCGTCGTGTTGGGATGGGTCGGCATGAATCCGGCGGAAGGCTGGTTCATCGTGATCGGCCGGGTGGCGACGGCCTATTACTTCGCCCATTTCCTGATTGTTTTCCCGCTGCTGGGCTGGTTCGAGACACCGAAACCCCTGCCCACCAGTATCAGCGAACCCGTGCTGAAGGAGGATTCGTGATGCGGATGAAAATTCTCGTCGTTGCCGCGGCGTTCCTCGCCGGGATTTCCACCGCGCATGCGGCGGGCGAAAAGATCGAACTTCCCGACGTCGAATGGTCGTGGGAAGGGCCCTTCGGCACCTTCGACAAGGCGCAGCTTCAACGCGGCCTGCAGGTCTATACCGAAGTCTGCGCGACCTGCCACAGCCTTAATCTGATGGCCTACCGCAATCTCGCGGCGTTGGGCTACAACGAGGACGAGGTCAAGGCCTACGCCGCCAATTACGAGGTCGAGGACGGCCCCGACGACGAAGGCGAGATGTTCACGCGCGCCGCCCTTCCGTCGGACCGTTTCGTGCCACCGTTCCCCAACGACAACGCGGCGCGCGCCAGCAACAACGGCGCCTATCCGCCGGACCTGTCGGTGATGATCAAGGCCCGCAAGAATGGCGCGGATTATTTGTACGGCATGATGATCGGCTACGAGGACGAGGCGCCGGAGGGCGTCGAACTGACGGAAGGCATGAGCTACCACAAGTATTTCACCGGCCATCAGATCGCCATGCCGCAGCCTCTCTATGGCGATGACATCGAATATGCCGACGGCACCGAGGCGACGCTGGAGCAGGAAGCGAAGGACGTCACCGCCTTCCTGGCCTGGGTCGCCGAGCCGGAACTGGAGGAACGCAAATCCATGGGAATCAAGGTGTTGCTGTTCCTGGGTGTGCTATTCGTGATGGTCGTTGCAGTCAAGAAAGCAGTCTGGCGCGACGTGCATCATTAAACGTTTCCCGGTAAGCTAAAAAGGGAAAGGCCGCGGGAGTAATTCCGCGGCCTTTCCTTGTGTTTTATTACCGGTTGATTTAAATTCCATATGGAACGATACTCCTTTCGTTTGGTTGTCCTGAGCAGGGCTGGGGAGACAGGGATGAACGAACCCGGCACGCCGCCGGTCATCGGGGTAATCGGCGGCAGTGGCATATACGATATGGACGGCCTGGAGAACGTCGAATGGCGCCGGGTCGATAGCCCGTTCGGTGCGCCGTCCGACGAACTGATGTTCGCCGAGTTCCAGGGGCAGAAGATGGTGTTCCTGCCGCGCCATGGGCGCGGCCACCGCCTTCCGCCTTCCGAAATAAACTTCCGCGCCAACATCGATGCGCTGAAACGCAGCGGCGTGACCGAGATCCTGTCGCTTTCCGCCGTCGGTTCGTTGCGCGAAGAACTGGCGCCAGGGACCTTCGTGATCGTCGATCAGTTCATCGACCGCAGTTTCGCACGGGTCAAATCCTTCTTCGAGGCCGGCATGGTTGGCCATGTATCGATGGCCGATCCCATATGCAGCCGCCTTGCCGGGCATCTCGAGGCGGCGGCCGCGGCGGCCGGTATCGAGTCCGTGCGGGGCGGAACCTACCTGGTCATGGAAGGCCCGCAATTCTCTTCGCGCGCGGAATCCGAACTGTATCGCAGTTGGGGTTGCGACGTCATCGGCATGACCAACATGCCGGAGGCCAAGCTCGCCCGCGAAGCCGAAATCTGTTACGCGAGCGTCGCAATGGTCACCGATTACGATTGCTGGCACCCGCATCATGACGACGTTACCGTCGATGCGATCATCAAGGTTCTGCTGGAAAACGCCGAGAAGGGCCGCGCGCTGGTGCGCCATGCCGCCCCTCTGTTGGCCGACCGTTCGGAAAGCTGTGGCGCCGGATGCCACCGGGCGCTGGACACTGCGCTGATCACCTCGGTCGAGGCGCGTGACCCGGCGGTTTTGGCGAAACTGGATGCAATAGCCGGAAGGGTGCTGGATGGTTGAACTGGTGCACAGCGCGGCCATGATCGAAGCAGCCATCACCGGGGTGGACCATTCCATCATCGGCGTGGCCGACCTCGAGGCGGCGCGCGCCGCTTACCAGGCGATGGGTTTCACCATGACCCCGCGCGGCAGGCATATCGGCTGGTCCACCGCCAATTACTGCATCATGTTCGAACGGGATTATATCGAGTTGCTGGGCATCGTCGAGCCGGATGGTTACAGCGCGGGACTCGACGCGATCCTCGCCGAGAAGGGCGAAGGATTGCTGAAGCTGGCGTTGCGCAGCAAGGATGCGGCCCGGACCCATCAATTTTTCGAAACCCGATCGCTGATAACCGAGCCCGTCAAGGAACTGGCCCGCAAACTGGAAGCGCCGGAAGGGACGGTACTGCCCGAATTCAGGCTGGTCCACCCGAAACCGGCGGCCACACCTGGCCTCGCCAGTTTCGTCTGCCAGCATCTGACGCCCAGGATGGTCTGGCGCCCGCAGTGGTACCAACACCGCAACACGGCGACCCGCGTGCGGTCATACGCGATCCTGGCTGACGATCCGTCGGCGCTGGCCGAGGGCTGGGTCCGGATTTTCGGAGTTGGCGCGGTCAGTCGGGATGGCGCCTGGCTGTCGGTCGAAACCGGGGCGGCGCGGCTGGATTTCCTGCCCTGGGATGAACTGCCCGCTGCATTTTCCGATGTGGAATTCGCCCGGCCGCAAGCGGGGCGAATTCTGGGCATGACGATCAGCGTAACCGATCTCGTGGAAACCGCGGTCTGCCTGGCCGAGGCCGAGGCCGCCTGCATGCGGACCGACGAAGGCATCACGGTATTGCCCGAGAGCGCCCGCGGCCTGGCAATTTCCTTCGTTCAGGAAGGTGGACCGGGCCGGCATTAGATCTGGTTTAGACGAATCCTCGCTTGGCGCCGGTCAATCGTGAAATGCTCTACCGGATGTTTTCGGCCAGGAATTCCAGCGTCCGTTGCCGGGCGGTGGCGGAAGCGCCTGCGTCGTAGCTGGCCCGGTGGTCGCAGTTGAAGCCGTGCCCGGCGCCCTCATAGACATGGATGGGGATATCGGGCTGCGCGGTGCGGATTGCCTCGACCGCATCCATCGGGATGCTGCCGTCCTTGCCGCCGAAATGCATCAAAACCGGGCATTTCGCCGACTCGTCCCTGAAATCATTGATCTGGCCGCCGTAATAGCAGACCGCGGCGGCGATGCCGTCCAGCCGCGTCGCCGCCAGCCAGGCCAGCGAGCCACCCCAGCAATAGCCGGCGACGCCGGTCTTCAGGCCGGACAATGCCCCGGTGGCCGCCTGGATATCGAGAAGCGGTCCGTCCCAATCCATCCGCCCCTTCAGTTCCCGTCCGGCTGTAATGTTGTCGGGGTCGTAGCCCAACTCCACCCCACGCTTGATCCGGTCGAACAGGGCAGGGGCGATCGCCTTGTATCCATCCGCCGCGAACCCGTCGGCCACGGCGCGGATGTGCGAATTGATGCCGAAAATTTCCTGGACGACAACGATCCCGCCGCGCGGTTCGCCCTCGGGTTCCGCGACGTAGGCGTCCAATTCATGCCCGTCGGAAGCCTGTAACCGGATTATTGCGCTCATTTAGCTCTCCCTCACAGCCGCCGATCGACCGCTATCACACATTGAACCGGAAATGGAAGACGTCGCCGTCGCGGGCGACATAATCCTTGCCTTCCAGCCGCATGCGGCCGGCATCCTTGGCGCCCTGTTCCCCGCCGTTATGTACGAAATCGTCGTACGAAATCGTTTCGGCGCGGATGAAACCCTTTTCGAAATCGGTATGGATAACGCCGGCGGCTTCGGGCGCCTTCGCGCCGCGGCGCACCGTCCAGGCCCGCGCCTCCTTCGGCCCCACCGTGAAAAAGGTGATCAGGTCCAGCAGCCCGTAACCGGCGCGGATGACGCGGGTAAGGCCAGTTTCCTCCAGCCCCAGGCTCTCCAGAAACTCCTGCTTTTCCTCGTCCGAATCCAGCGATGCGACCTCGGCCTCGATGGCGGCCGAGATTACCACCCAGGCCGCACCTGTCTCTTCCGCGCGCGCCGCGACCCTGGCCGACAATTCGTTGCCGTCCGCCGCGCTGTCCTCGTCGACGTTGCAGATATACAGCATCGGCTTGGCGGTCAGCAGTTGCAGCATCTTGAAGGGTTTCTCCTCGGCCTCCTCAAGCACGACCTCGCGGGCGGGCCGGCCCTCGCGCAGCAGCACCAGCGCCTTTTCAATGACGGCGACCTGTATCCTGGCCTCTTTCTCGCCTCCCTTGGCGCGCTTTTCCAAGGGCGAGAGGCGCCGCTCCAGGCTTTCCAGATCGGCCAGCATCAACTCGGTTTCCACCGTGTCGGCGTCGCGGATCGGCTCCACGTCGCCCTCCACATGGGTGACCTCGCCCTCGAAACAGCGCAGCACATGCACGATGGCGTCCACCTCGCGGATATTGCCCAGGAACTGGTTGCCCAGCCCTTCGCCCTTGGATGCCCCGCGCACCAGCCCGGCAATGTCCACGAACTCCAGAAAGGTCGGCAGGATTTGCTTGGAACCGGCCAGTACCGCCAGCTTTTCCAGCCGCTCGTCGGGCACCGATACGCGGCCGGTATTCGGCTCGATGGTGCAAAACGGATAATTCGCGGCCTCCGCGGCCGCGGTCTGTGTCAGCGCATTGAAAAGCGTCGACTTGCCGACATTGGGCAGGCCGACGATTCCGCATTTGAAACCCATGGGAAAACCTCGATCAACGAAACGGGGCACTGCTTAGAACATTGCCTCCTTGCGGTCAATCGAACTCCCGATTTCCGCCATAATGAGAGAGCGATAATGGCTGGTATTAATCAGTGGGTTTGTTCGATGAATTCGATCATTTTCCGATTATGCCTGCTCGCCGCCTTGCTGGCATGGCTGCCGCAACCGGTGTCGGCCCTGACGTTCAGCGACGAAACCTACACCTGTCCGCTCGACGGCAAGACCTTCACCTATCAGGCGGTCGCCTCATACTCCCAGTTCGGCATGCAACTGGACCTGCGGCCCATCGGCGCGCTGGTGGCGCCCATTCCGATGCCGGTCTGCCCGGACAGCGGCTTCGTCATATATCGCGACGATTTAAGCGACGCGGAGATTTCGATTTCCCGCCGCCTCGTACAAACGCCAGAATACCGGGCGCTGCGGGAATTCGAGACCGACTATTTCGTTGCGGCCTATCAGGCCGGCAAGCTGGGTGAAGACGCCTGGACGATCGCCATCCTGACCGTACAGGCGACTTGGGAAGTCCAGGAGAATCGGAAAAAATACCAACACTACGCCGCCCTCGCCATGACGAGGCTGGAAGAGGGTGGCAAGGAACACACTTCCGCCGGCGGGACCAACGAACAATGGTGGACGGCCAGGCTGCTTGTAGTGAACTTCCACCGCCGGCTGGGCGAATTCGATACGGCGGGAAAATTGCTGGCCGAGCTGCCTTATCCGGATGAGCCCGAGGACTCGGGATACCGCGCCGTGGGCGAGCGTCTGGCGGACCTGATTGCGCGCAAGGACTCCGCCGCGGCGGAAATCGCCCCGAGGGACGGCTAGCGGTGTGAATCCGGAGCCTCGCCGCCTTCCGGGCGCGGCGGCTTGGGCGGGGGCGGGAAGATGTCGTGGGCGGCGCGGCTCATGAAACCACTCTCGTCGCCCTCCACCAGCAGCGGAATATAGGCTGCGATGGCGTCGGTGACCCGTTCGACCAGCGGCTGTTCCGCCTTGGCGAAATCGCTCAACACATAGCCGTGGACGCGGTTCTTGTCGCCGGGATGGCCTATGCCGGTGCGCACCCGCCGGAAATCGTCGCCGATATGCGCGGCGATGCTGCGCAGGCCGTTATGGCCGGCATGGCCGCCACCGCGTTTTACCCTGATCTTGCCGGGGACGAGGTCGAGTTCGTCATGAATGACGATGAGTTCCGACGGCTCCAGCTTGAAAAAGCGCAAGGCTTCGCCGACGGCGCGGCCGGACTCGTTCATATAGGTCATGGGCTTGATAACCATGACCTTTTGCCCGGCGATATTGCCCTCCGCCGCCATCGACTGGAAGCGCGTGCGCCAGGCGCCAAAGGAATGGCGGCGGACGATCTCGTCCACCGCCATGAAACCGATATTGTGCCGGTTGCGTTCGTATTTCGGGCCAGGGTTGCCCAGGCCGGCGATAAGAAGCATCGGTCCTCCCGGTTATTCCTCCGAGGATTTTTCCTCGGCGCCTTCCTCGGCCTCGGCTCCGGCTCCGGCTTCGCCCTCTTCGCCCTCGGCCGCAGCCTCGGCAGCCGCGGCTTCGGCCTCTTCCTCTTCCTCGGTCTTCAGGACAGGGGCCGCGATCGTGGCGATCGTAAAGTCACGGTCGGAGATCGTCAGTTCCACGCCTTCCGGCAGCTTCAGCACGCTGGCATGGATGCTGTCGCCGATGTCCAGGCCGGCCAGATCGAGCGCGAACTCGCCGGGAATATCGTCGACGCCGCAGATCACCTCGACCTCGTGGCGGACCACGTTCAACATGCCACCGCGCGTCAGGCCCGGGGAGTCGTCTTCGTTGATGAAGCTGCACGGCACCATGACCTTGGTGCGGGTCGACTTGCTGACGCGCAGAAAATCGACATGCAGGGTCTCGTCCCTGACGGGATGGAACTGCACATCGCGCGGCAGGACCCGTACGTTGTCGCCGCCGGCAATGGCCACCGAATAGACGGTGGCGAAAAAGCTGCCGGTGTTAAGCTGTTTGCGAAGCTCGCGCGGCTCCAGCGAAACAATGATGGGGTCCTTCTTGTCGCCGTAAATCACCGCCGGCACCCGGCCGGCGCGACGTATGGCCCGGGCGGCCCCCTTTCCGGCCCGGTCGCGCATCTCGGCGCTGATCACATTCTGGTCACTCATAAGAGTCTCCTCAAGTTTTAAAATGCCGCACGGCCTCCAGGGGTGCCGCTACGGCCGTTTGCCGCCAAACCGGGCGGCG
>DAOVHN010000481.1 GCA_030671915.1 Pseudomonadota bacterium | reverse complement strand
GCGGACGCGCGCAGCTTCGACGACATGGAAAAGAAGGCGTCGGCGGCCGCAATAGCCGACAATTGCGCCAAACATGGCGAGCGCATCGTCATCACCGCCGGCGTCCCCTTCTGCACCCCGGGTGCGACCAATATTCTGAGGATCGCGCGGGTCAGGAAAGATTAGAGCCTTTAAGTATTGGTCGGCTCCAGCGCTCTCTCACTGGAGAGCCGCCGAGTGGCGCATCCTTCGACAGGCTCAGGATGAGGAATTTTTTTAGATATTTACCACTCGCTCCTCATCCTTGTCTGTCGCGGATGTGGGATAGAGGATAGAGACGATCATTTGCGAGCCTACGCAGCCCGCTTACACCATATACTGCCCGCCATTGGCGGTGAGCGTCGAGCCGGTGATGAAGCCGGCCTCGTCGGCGGCGAGGAAGACGACGCAGCGGGCGACTTCCTCCGGTTCGGCCAGGCGGCCGACCGGGATCTGCGGCAGGATCTTGGTCTTCAGCACCTCTTCGGGCACGGCGCGGACCATTTCGGTGCCGACATAACCGGGCGCGATGACGTTGGCTGTGATCCCCTTGAAGGCGTTCTCCAGGGCGACCGCCTTGGTGAAGCCGATGACGCCGGCCTTGGCCGCCGCATAGTTCGCCTGGCCCATCTGGCCCTTCTGGCCGTTGATCGAACTGATCGTGACGATGCGGCCGAAGCCGCGCGCGCGCATGCCCTCGATGACGTTGCGGGTCAGGTTGAAGGCGCTGTCGAGATTGGTGCGGATCACCGCCTGCCAGTTTTCCAGCCCCATCTTGTGCAGCATGCCGTCGCGGGTGATGCCGGCATTGTTGACCAGCACCTCGATCGGCCCGAGATCGGCCTCGACCGCCGCGACGCCCGCCACGCAGGCATCGAAATCGCCGACGTCGAACTTGTAGACGGGGATGCCCGTCTTTTCCTTGAAGGCCTTGGCGGCCCCGTCATTGCCGCCGTAATTCGCCGCGACGGTGTAGCCCGCGTCCTTCAGCGCGATCGAGATCGCCTCGCCGATGCCGCGGCTGCCGCCGGTAACCAGTGCTGTCCGTGCCATGTGCCTGTCCCCAGTTCACTTGTTCGATTCGCTGCCCGCGCCCTCCCTTGTGCGAAACAGTTTGAATAAGGTAGGGGCGAGGCGGTCTCAGCCGCCTTATTGCCCCCTCCAGCCGGTAGTTGGTCAGCCGCGCTCGACGCACATGGCGATGCCCATGCCGCCGCCGATGCAAAGCGTTGCGAGGCCCTTCTTCGCGTCGCGTCGCGCCATTTCGTGCAGCAGGGTGATCAGCACCCGCGTGCCCGAGGCCCCGACCGGATGGCCGATGGCGATGGCGCCGCCATTGACGTTGACCTTGCTCGTATCCCAGCCGAGCTCCTTGTTCACCGCGCAGGCCTGCGCCGCGAAGGCCTCGTTGGCCTCGATCAGGTCCAGATCGTCGATGCTCCAGCCGGCCTTCTCCAGCGCCTTGCGGCTGGCCGGGATCGGGCCGGTGCCCATGATCGCCGGGTCGACGCCGGCGGTGGCCCACGAAACGATGCGGGCCAGCGGGGTTACGCCACGCTTGGCGGCCTCGTCGGCGCTCATCAGCACCACGGCGGCCCCGCCGTCATTGATGCCCGACGCGTTGCCGGCGGTCACCGTGCCTTCCTTGTCGAAGGCGGGGCGCAGCTTGGCGAGGCCTTCCGCCGTCACCCCATGCTTGGGATATTCGTCCTCCTCTACCACGGTCTCGCCCTTGCGGGTCTTGATGGTGACGGGAACGATCTCGTCCTTGAACCTGCCGGCCTTCTGCGCGGCCTCGGCCTTGTTCTGCGAGGCGGCGGCGAATTCGTCCTGCTCCTCGCGGGTCAACTGCCACTGCCTGGCGATGTTTTCCGCCGTGTTGCCCATGTGGTAGCCGTTGAAATAGTCCCACAGCCCGTCCTTTATCATGGTGTCGACGAACTTGATGTCGCCCATCTTGGTGCCGTCGCGCATATGGGCACAGTGCGGGGCCTGGCTCATGTTCTCCTGGCCACCGGCGACCACGATGTTGGCGTCGCCCAGCGCGATCGCCTGGAACCCCATCGCCACCGAACGCAGGCCCGAGCCGCAAAGCTGGTTGATCTGAAGGGCCGTCTTCTCGACCGGTATGCCGGCATTGACGGCGGCCTGGCGGGCCGGGTTCTGGCCCTGGCCGGCGGTCAGGATCTGGCCCAGGATAACCTCGTCCACATCTTCGGGCGCCACTTTGGCGCGGGCCATTGCCTCGCGGATCGCGACCTCGCCGAGATAGGCCGCCGGAACCGAGCTGAGGCTGCCGTTGAACGAACCGACCGGGGTGCGCGCGCCGCCGGCAATAACGATATCCGCCATCTGATAAATCCTCCTGAGCGAGATGAGCCGCGGGACGCCATCGGAGGCTTTCCCGGCCATTGTCCTGTAATCCGCGCCGCGCCCAAAGGCGCGAACGTGCATGCGATCTCATTGTGCAGATGCACAATAACCCGGCATTTTATCTATTTCAAGGGCTGTTTTTAGCCAATAGTTTATTTTTGCACTGCAGCAATCCAATCCCGCAGCACGGTCCAGACCGATTTCTTCATACCCGACCCGACGACCATGCCGATATGGCCGGCCTCGACATCCACCCGGCGACAGATGGGCATTGCGGCCGCCAGAGCCTCTGCCGATTCCGGCGGGACGATACGGTCCTTCGCCGGGATCAGGGCGATGGCGGGAATGTTCAGCAGGTCGGGGCGCACCGGCCGGCCGGCAACGATCCACCGGTTTCGCGCGGGGCGGTTTTCGCCGTACCATCCCTGGATGCATTCGCGCGCGACGGGGGCGGCCAGCGGCACGCCGTCATTGAGCCAGTCTTCCAGCG
>DAOVHN010000351.1 GCA_030671915.1 Pseudomonadota bacterium | reverse complement strand
TTCCTTGGTTTTGGGCGTTCCTCGGCCGCTGTGGATTTCTCCGCCGTCAAGGCATCGACCATCCCGCCGGCGTCCCTCTTTTCGGATTTTTGAGGCGACTCCGCCTTGCGCTTCTTCACGATTATTCTCCTGGTATTCGATTCCCGCCGACAAAAAATACCACCTCGCGGCGTCCTTTACCCGCCGTGTCGGCTTGGTAAACATAATTTCGAGCTTTCCCCATACATACTTTCGGCGGCGCCGGCCATGATCCAGGTCAAGCGCGGCACATAAACGGGGAAAAACCGCTCCCTTGAACGGAATGGCCCGAAATCGGAACCGGGGAAATCGCCGTCCCGCCGATTTAAAGCCGCCGGTAATACTTTATTCATTTGTAGGCTCATATATTCGGCCGCTTCATGCCCCGATGGCGGGAGCAGTCGTCGGGAACCATAATCACAAGGGTCAAAGGGGCTCAACAATGCAAATTCATTCCAGGTTTGCGCGCATTGCCGCGCTGTTCGCCGTTCTTTTCGCCATAAGCGCCTGTTCTTCTTCGGAATTCAGCGCCGATCCGGCGAAGGTCAACGCGATCAAGAGTGTCGCCGTGGTATCCTTCGCGGTGCCGGCCTTCGTGACGGAAGAGGAAGACAGCGGCGGCCTTAGCGGCATCACGGCGCTGGTCGGCGCCGCCACGAAGCTGGCGAAGGGCGAGGAAAATCTCGGCAATGGCCAAGCGGTCGCGAAGGATGCCGTGGCCGGATTCGTCGAGAAGATGTCCACGGCCGGCCGCTGGGACATCAAATCGCCAAGCGAGGTTGACGCGAACGCCGAGATCAAGGCGATGGCCGCGACTTACGACCAGTCCATCAAGGACCGGAAAATCGGCCTGGAGGGCACGCCCGCCATCCGGCTGGAGATGGACGGCAAGCGGAACGAATACGCCGCCAAGGCAGCTGCCGCGCTTGGCGTCGACGGCGTCATGATGCTGGACGCCAACGAGATGGAATACTTCCTCTATACCGGCGCGCTGGGCACCGGCCAGGCGAAGGCGCGTGGCCGCGGCATCTTCAAGCTCTATGACCGGGACGGCAATCCGGTCTGGGAATCCGGGACCGTCGTGAACGAGACCGAGGCCAGCGCGGCCATGGCCGCCGGTGGCGTCAACCCGACAGCGGCGCCGGGACTGCACAAGAGCCTGGGCGAGGCCTTCGCCACGGACCTGCTGAAACGTTACGCGGACAACGCGGGGTAAAAACCGCCTTTTCGCAGTCTTGACGAAGAAACGCCGCCCCTCCGGTTTGCCTGGAGGGGCGGGTTTCTTTCGTATCCACAAACAGAAACCGATATTCAGCCCGCACCCTCCGCCATAACCGCGCCTGGAACCGCAAGGGCACGGCGCTGGCCGACCATGTTCTGGCGCGCGAGCAATTCCGGGCGTAAAATAGCATCCATGACCATCCTCTACGACATGCCGCTTTACCGGCCGCCCAGCGAGGGGAACAATCTGATCGTCCAGGCGACGATCGGCTGTTCCTTCAATCACTGCACCTTCTGTTCGATGTACGTGACGAAGGAATATCGCGCCCGGCCGCTGGACGAGGTGTTCGCCGACATCGACGCTGGCGCGCGGGACTGGCCGACGGCGCATCGGGTGTTCCTGGCCGACGGCGACGCGCTGACTCTGCCGACGGACCATCTGTTCGAGATCCTCGATTATCTGGCGGCGCGGCTGCCGAATCTGGCGCGGGTGACGGCCTACGCCACGCCGAAGAACCTCAACGAGAAGAGCATCGAGGAATTGGCGGGTCTGCGCGCGCGCAAACTCAGCCTCGTCTATATGGGCATCGAGTCCGGCGCCACATCCATCCTCAAGCGCATCATGAAGGGCGCCTCGCAGGCCAGCCACGCCAAGGCCCTGGCCCGCGCCCGCGAGGCCGGGCTGAAGGTTTCGGCCACGGTGATCCTGGGGCTGGGCGGCAAGGCGGACTGGGAAGAGCATGTCGCGGGAACGGCGGAACTGGTGAACCAGGCGCCGCCGACCTATCTGTCGACGCTGCAACTGGACCTGGAGCCCGCCGTTTATGCGCGTTTCATGGAGCGCCAGGAACCCGGCTTCGAGTTCCAGGACGACGCGGGAATTCTGGCCGAGCAGGAACGGCTGCTGAGCCTGATGGACCCGCCGAGCCCGGTGATCTTCCGTTCCAACCACGCCTCGAACTGCCTGCCGCTGGCCGGCAACCTGCCGAAGGACCGCGACGCCCTGGTCGCCATAGTCGCCGCCGCCCGCGCCGGTGTGCAGCCGCTCAGGCCGCGATGGATCAGGGGGTTGTGAGGGCCGGGATTACTCCCGAGCACATCCTTCGACAGGCTCAGGATGAGGAGCGAGTGGTTGAATTATAAAGAAAAATCCTCATCCTGAGCCTGTCGAAGGGTGAGGCCACTCGACCGCTCGTGGAGTTGGAACCCACGGCTATCTCCCCGGTCTATGCGATCACGCCGGTTTTTCCGCCGCCGACTTCATCGCTTGCGCCAGCACCTCCATGTCGCCGATATGGTTGGCCAGCAGCAGGATGAGGCGGGCGTTTAGCTGGCGGCTCTGCTCGTCGGTCAGGCCGCGGTGCAGGTCGATCAGCGCCTCGTAGAAATCGTCCGGGCGGGCGATGTTGGGTTCGGTGTTCAGTTTCATTGCATTATCCCTCAACGGGCCAGGGCGCGGTTTACGGCGGCGCGGACCTTGCCCTCGTCGAATGCGCGCCAGCGGGCGGCGACATGCTGGTCCGGGCGGATCAGATAGATTGTGCCGGGCTTGCCGTCATAGCGTTTGGCGGCAAGCCCCTCGCTGTCCTCGAAATCACGGTCCGCCACCAGCGGCGCGACCGCTACGCCGTCCACATCCAGCGGCGGCGGCGCCTCGCCGAAGCATAGCAGCATGAAACCGTTGCCCAGCAGGCCCAGCAGCCAGCCGGGCTCGCCGTCCACATTTACGGGCGCGTCGGCGCAGGGGCTTCCTGGCGCCATGGCGCCTTCGAATTCATCCTCGTCGGGCGTGTTGAGGGGTGAGTCCGCATAGGTCGCCGGCAGCGACAGCCGGCCGCTGTTGACCAGGTGGCGGGCGAACGGGTGCTTTTCCGCCAGGTCCAGCACGCCATCGCGGAAGGCGCGGCTGACATCGCTTTTCGGCGTAATGAAATCGGTGGAGCGGGTCGAGTTCAGCAGGTTTTCGTCCGCCGCATAGACGCGCTCGGTATCGTAACTGTCCAGCAGCGCCTCCGGCGCGTTGCTCTCGATCACCGCCTTCAGCTTCCAGGCCAGATTGTCGGTGTCCTGCACCCCGGAATTGGCGCCGCGCGCGCCGAAGGGCGAGACCTGGTGCGCCGCATCGCCGGCGAACAGCACGTGGCCGTGGCGGAACCGGTCCAGCCGGCGGCACTGGAAGGTATAGACCGACACCCATTCCAGATCGAATTGGGTATCCTCACCCAGCATGGCCTTGAGCCGCGGGATAACGCGCTCCGGCTTTTTCTCCTCCTCCGGGTCGGCATCGGCACCGAGCTGGAAATCGATGCGCCAGACATTGTCGGCCTGCATATGCAGCAGCGTCGACTGCCGGGGATGGAAGGGCGGATCGAACCAGAACCAGCGCTCGGGCGGGAAATTCGCCTTCATCACCACGTCGGCGATCAGGAAGCGGTCGTTGAAGGCCTGGCCCTTGAACTCCAGGCCCAGCGCGCGGCGGGTGAAGCTGCGCGCGCCGTCGGCGGCGATCAGCCAGTCCGCCTCCAGCGCGTAAGACCCCCGTGGCGTCTCGATTGCGAGC
>DAOVHN010000194.1 GCA_030671915.1 Pseudomonadota bacterium | reverse complement strand
TCGCCCGGCAGCTGACAGCTGAAATGATTGCAGACGCCTTCGCTGAAATCGAAACGCGCGGCCAGCCGCAGCGCCGCGGCAAGATCAACTCGCGCCTGTTGAACTTCACTCTTCATATTGGCTTCTCTCCGGTAAATTCATTCCCTGATTTTTTATGCGTTTGCGTGGGCGCTTGAATAGTCCGATTATATGATGATAACTCTTTTACCGACATGCACGTCAAGCCAACCAATGCATTTGCCGAACTGGGAGGACCAATGAACCAGATCGACCTGACGGGCCGCACGGCCGTCGTAACCGGTGGGGCGCAGGGTATCGGCCGCGCCATCGCCGAGCGTTTCCTGGATTCGGGAGCGGCCGTATGCCTGTGGGACCGTGACAGGGAACTTGTGGAACAGACGGCCGGCGAACTTTCCAGCCGCGGCAAAACACATGCTGTCGCGGTCGATGTAACCGATTTGCCGACCATCGAGCAGGCCGTGCGGGAGACCGAAAAGGCGCTGGCGCCGATCGATATCCTGGTCGCCAACGCCGGTATCGCGGGTGCGATCGGCAAGGTCTGGGAGTGCCCGCCGGACGACTGGCGCCAGGTGATCGATATCGATCTTAACGGGGTGTTCTACTGTTGCCGCGCCGTAGTGCCGGGTATGATCGAGCGCAATTACGGGCGCATCGTGAATGTCGCCTCGATCGCGGGCAAGGAAGGCAACCCAAACGCCGCGCATTACAGCGCCGCCAAGGCCGGGGTCATCGCGCTGACCAAGTCGCTGGGCAAGGAACTGGCCAGCCATGATATTGCGGTCAATTGCATCACGCCGGCGGCGGTGAAGACCCGCATCTTCGACCAGATTACCCAGGAGCATATCGACTATATGCTGTCCAAGATTCCGCGCGGGCGATTCCTGCTGGCCGAGGAAGCGGCCGCCATGGTCGCCTGGCTGGCGTCGGAAGACAATTCATTCACCACCGGCGCCGTGTTCGACCTGTCGGGCGGCCGCGCCACTTACTGATACCAGGATATTCGTTCATGAAAGTCGTCATTACCGGCGGAGCCGGTTTCATCGGATTGAATCTTGCGCGCGCAATCGTCAAACGCGGCACGCTGACCGGCCCGTCCGGCCGGCCGGAAGAGGTCGACAGCATCCTGCTGTTCGACCAGGTCGTTCCCGATCAGTTGCCCGAGGGGCTGGACGAGCGGGTCACCATGCAGGCCGGCGACATATCGGATCGCGACACGGTGTTCGGGCTGGTCGATCGCGACGATATCTCGGTCTTCCATCTGGCCTCGGTGGTCTCGGGCGGGGGCGAGAAGGACTTCGACCTTGCCATGCGCGTGAACCTGGATGGCGGGCGTCATGTCTTCGAGGCGGCGCGCGCCCGCAAGGGGCTGCCCCGCGTGGTGTTCGCCAGCTCGGTGGCCGTGTTCGGCGGCAGCGCCATGCCGAAAACGGTGGGCGACACGACCAAACAGACCCCGCAGACCACCTACGGCATGACCAAGACCATCGGCGAACTGATGATCAACGACTATTCGCGCAAGGGCTTCTTCGACGGCCGTTCGGTTCGCCTGCCGACGATCTTCATCCGGCCCGGCAAGCCGAACGCGGCGGCCTCCAGCTTCGCCAGCGGGGTGATCCGCGAGCCTCTGGCCGGCGAGGAATGCATCCTGCCGGTCAAGGCCGATGTGCAGATGGCCCTGCTGGGTTACCGAAACGCGGTCGAGGGGTTTATCAGGCTGCATGAGGCCGACGGCGAGTCCATCGGCGGCGACCGGGCTGTAGTCTTGCCCAGCCGCACCTACACCGTCGCGGAAATGATTGAGGGCGTGAAGCGCGTCGCCGCGGCCAATAATATCCAGTTGGGGCCGGGTACGGTCAAGCCCGACCCGGTGATCGAGGCGATCGTCGCCGGCTGGGCCACCCATAGCGAGGCGCCGCGCGCCGAGGCGCTGGGCCTGTCGAACGATGAGAGCCTGGACCGGGTAATCCAGGACTATATAGACGATTTCATGCCGCCACGCTGAGCAAGCAGGGAACGATGAGCGAACCCGCCTCTATCCTGATCGACTGGGGAACCACCAACTTCCGCGCCTGGCTGGTGGCTGGCGGCGGCGGCGCGGTCCTGGACCGGCGCGAAGCGCCGCGCGGCATCATGCAGGTGGAGCCCGGCGGGTTCCCGGCGGCGCTGGACGAGCAGGTCGGCGCGTGGCGCGTGGCGCATCCGGGTGTGCCGGTTCTGATGTCCGGCATGGTCGGCAGCAAGCAGGGCTGGGCGGAAGCTCCCTACGCCTCCTGCCCCACCGGCATCGACGAGCTGGCCCGGGCCGTGATGCCGGTGCCGGGCGAGGACGGGATCCATATCGTGCCCGGCATTTGCTACGAGGCGCCGGACGGCCGTCACGACGTGATGCGCGGCGAGGAAGTGCAGATCTTCGGCTCGCTGGCAGAGGGTGAAGAGGGCCGGCAGGTCTTCTGCCTGCCCGGCACCCATTCGAAATGGGCCGCGGTCGAGGAGGGGCGGGTGGTCTGGTTCGCCACCGCAATGACCGGCGAGGTCTGGTCGGTGATGTCCGAGCACAGCATCCTCGGCCGCCTGATGGAAGGCGGAAGCCTGGACGATATGGACGCATTCCAGCAGGGATTTATGCTCTCGGAAATGCCAGGCGGCTTGTTGAACCATCTGTTCGCGGTTCGCGCAGAGGGACTGTTCGGCGAATTTGCGCCTTCGGGACTGCGCTCCTATCTCTCCGGCATCCTGATCGGCCATGAGGCTCGCGCCATGCTGCCGATCGCCAGGCCGGCCGGGCAGGTGACGCTGATCGGGCGGCCGGATATAACCGACCTGTATTCCTCCATAATCACATCTCTGGAGACAGCGACGGTATCGATACCGGTGGCGATCTCTACACTGCACGGGCTCACTCATATCCGGGAGGCTATGAAAAATGGCTGAAAGAATGCCGACCCTCGACGAAGCGCTGGAGGCGATGCCGCTGGTGGCGATCCTGCGTGGCGTGGGGCCGGAGGATGCGGTTGAGATCGCACGGCGACTCGTTGACGAGGGCATCACCATCGTCGAGGTGCCGTTGAATTCGCCCGAACCTTACAAGAGCATCGAGGCCATCGCCGGGGCGGTCGGCGAGCGTGCGCTGGTCGGCGCGGGCACGGTGCTGACGCCGGACCAGGTCACCCGGGTAAAGGCCGCGGGAGGGCGCCTGATCGTGATGCCCCATTCGGACCCGTCGGTCATTCGCGCCGCGGTGCAGGAGGGACTGCCCGTCGTCCCCGGCGTGATGACGCCGACCGAGGCCTTCGCCGCGCTGGCCAACGGCGCGAGCGCACTGAAACTGTTCCCCGGCGAGTTGATAGGCCCGAAGATCGTCAAGGCCCTGATGGCGGTTCTGCCGCCCGATACGAAAATCATTCCGACCGGCGGCGTCGATGCCGGCAATCTGGCCGACTACTGGGAGGCTGGTGTTTCCGGCGTCGGCGTCGGCAGCGCCCTCTATAAGCCAGGCAAGAACCCTGAACAGGTAGAAGCCGACGCGCGGGCACTTGTTGCCGCCATGCGGAGGGTGCTGGAGCGGGCATCAAGCAGCCGGGTTGTCACAAGTTAAAGCGCTGTCGGCGGGACCATAAGGTAGCCAAGCATTGTCAGGGTAATTCGTCTTGAGGCTGTAAGAGAGGTTCTGGTGGAACCGGTTCGGCCCAATGTTCGCAGCCGGGATCCGTAAGCGTCCAGTTCAGCAGCATTGATGCTATTCGCTCTGGCGTTGGCACCTCTGGACGAGGTGTTCGTCAGGATCAACCGCGAGATGCAATACCTCTGGCGCGCCGTGGATCACGAAGGCCAGGTCTTTGAGGTCTTTGCCCCCAAGCGCCGGGATCGCAAAGTTGCACTCAAGTTTTTGAAGCGTACGATGAAGGGCTATGGCCTGCCGATGTCGATTGTGACCGACCTGCTTTGCTCTTGCGGCGCGGCGATGAATATCATTGGAATCCTGGATCGTCAGGAATGTGGCCGATGGCTCAGCAACAGGGCCGAGAATTCGGATCAGCCCTTTCGACGACGAGAGGGAGCGATGGCGAAGATCAGGGACGCGAAGACCTAACAGAAGTTTGCCGCCGCCCACGCCTCTATTCATAATCGCTTCAACCCGGAGCGCCACTTAAACCGCCGCAACATCTTCAAGGAGAATCGCTCTGCCGCCCTGGCCGAGTGGCGTGAACTGATGGCCGGAGGAACGATGCCATGTCAGGTAGATTTGTGTAGTTCCGGCCGGTGGCGCGCGGGGCCGTGGAGCGCGGCGTCAGGGTGTCCGGGGGGAGGATTCGCCCCGGGAGGAAAAAAGGGGCGGGAAAGATGTATGCGAGGGGTATGCGAGGGGTAGGGAAAAGGTGTGGGAAGAGTAGCCGAGAGACATGGAAAGAGCATGAAATGAGTACCCGCCCCAAACCGCCCCGTCAGGGCGGCAAGCGGACCTATCCGATTAACTGTGTAAGCGGCCATGCTACAACCTCTGATGAAGGAGACTGCTACCATGGCCATCAAAGGCGAAACTCAGAGTGAAGCGTTGGAATGTCCGGGATTGGCTAACAGCGGCAGTTCCGGCGTGCGTTTAGGCATGACCGCTTAACGGCGCTAACCGGACATTTGGAATTGGGGTCCGCTTTTCGGCCGATCACGTCAGCTTCACTCTTGAGAGCAGACTTGTCGGCCGCATACCGAATGAGTCCGTTCGTGACCCGAAGCGGCTTTTCGGCCTCCCACTCAGAGCGATCCTTTCGGACGATCGAAATGGGCCAGATGCCAAATCTTCACCGACACGCCGGAAGCCACGCTCATCAGCGCAGAAAGATTGCATTGAAAATGCCGCCAAGATGGGTAAAGAACCAAACCACAATGAACGTGCGGCCATATGCTTTGTGGTGCCGATTGAAATGGGTGCTGAACTTGTTCCGACCCGGCATCAATCTGCCAGCAACCAGACAGGTCGCGCCGATGAGCGGAACCAGCCCCAAAGACCCGTGCAATGCCATCCAAGGAACGTACTCGCTCGGGAATGGCCCGAGTTCCCCGCCATACCGCTGCGCGAATATGTAGTTGAGGACGAAGATCCAGGCGCCAACGGTCAGCAGGATCATGATATTCCTGTGCAGTACGATTCTGCCGACACGGGCCAGCCACCAGGCCACGATGAGCAGCACCAGTGCAATAACCGCCCAAGCTGTTGAAACGATCAGGAACGTCGACATCGCTGCCATCCTAACTCCTGCACATGCGGCGGACGAGGCTGTATGGAAATTATAACGAAGTTCGTCTTGTAAGGTATGAATCTTTCGAGAGTCACGAGAGCTGAAAAGCGACTTGGTCGGTCAATCAAAAGAGTCTGTTGGTGGCTGAGGCTGTTGAAAAACTATTTTCAGGTCCGGCTAGCGCAACAATGATTCGTCCAGCCAGCCTCACAGGCAATATTGATTCCCGCGCCTGACAATACTGATTCCATTATTGCGCACTTGGCTTGCCTTCAAACCAGGCAGTTCGACGACCTTGATCTGCGCCGCGATACCATCAAGAGTGACAGCAATAGCCTGGGCGTGTTG
>DAOVHN010000454.1 GCA_030671915.1 Pseudomonadota bacterium | reverse complement strand
TCCGACCCTGATGATCCACGCCGCCAACGACCCCTGGATCCCGGCGAAAAGCTACCGCGCCGTCGACTGGGACAGCAACCCAAGGCTGACACCGCTGCTTGTGTCCGGCGGCGGCCATGTAGGCTTCCACCGGAAGGGCACCCCGCCGAACTGGCACGATCTCTGTATGGGGGCGTTTTTTGGCGCACGGGCGGGATAAGCCTTCTTAGTCCCCTCAACAAAAAAGGCCGCCCCCTGCGGGAACGGCCTCTTGAACATTCGTTTTCGCCCGGTTCAGAAGGTCGCGCGAACGGGGAAGTTCATGGCGGCGATCCAGAAGCGTTCCAGCCTGCGCAGCAATGCATTGGCGGTGTCCAGATCCTGGGGTGTGGTGATGTCGGTGCCCAGCTTCTCGGCCTGCGCCGCGAACATGTTGTCCAGCAGCTCATGCAGCTTAATTCCCTTGTCCGACAGGCGCACGCGCACCGAACGCCGATCATGGGTCGAGCGTTCCTGGATCAGGTAATTGTTCTCGACCATCTTGCGGACATTGTAGGAAACGTTCGAGCCGAGATAGTAGCCCCGGTTCGTCAGTTCGCCGACTGTCAGCTCGTCCTTGCCAATGTTATACAGGATCACCGCCTGGACGTTATTCACGTCCTGGATGTCCTGCCGCTCAAGTTCCCCCTTGACCACTTCAAGAAATTGCCGATGAAGCCGTTCGATCAGGTGGATGGATTCCAGATATTGTTCAATCACCGCTGGCCCACAATCTTGCTGTTTGTCCAAGACTTCAAAATGATTCGCACATGAAACGAAGTGCCCCAAACCATTTCCTCTGGCCCTAATCTCGCCGATACTCCTTAAAATTCTTTTAATTGATACGATTAATTACCGCGAATCATTTTTATGATCCCGGAAAAGTCCACATTCCCTTGGCCGGCATTAAGAAAAAGCCCGTACAAGGCCAGCGCCGCGGCTCCCATCGGGGTGGCGGCGCCGACGCTTTGCGCGGCGGCCTGCGCCAGTTTCAGGTCTTTTTCCATCATCGCGGCGGCGAATCCCGGTTTGTAGTCGTTATTCGCCGGCGAGGTCGGCACCGGCCCCGGCACCGGGCAGTAGGTATTCAGCGACCAGCAGGAACCCGAGGATTGCGAGCTGATGTCGTAAAGCTTCTGATGGTCGAGTCCCAGCTTCTCGGCCAGCACCAGCGCCTCGCAGACGCCGATCATGGTGACGCCCAGGATCATGTTGTTGCAGATCTTGGCGGCCTGGCCGTTGCCCGGGCCGCCGGCATGGATCACCGCCTTGCCCATCTTGTCGCAGATCGGCCTGGCGCGCTCATATGCCGCTTCGGATCCGCCCATCATGAAGGTCAGCGTCGCGCCGGCCGCGCCCGCCGTGCCGCCGGAGACCGGCGCGTCGAC
Organism: Pseudomonadota bacterium; assembly: GCA_030671915.1. Taxonomy (GTDB): domain Bacteria; phylum Pseudomonadota; class Alphaproteobacteria; order UBA8366; family JADFVY01; genus JADFVY01. The sequence continues at coordinate 1,640 of DAOVHN010000454.1, read as the reverse complement.
CATCTCCATGCCCGCTTCCGTCGCCGCCGCATGCATGGCGCGCGCGGTATCGACGTCGATGGTCGAACATTCGATGAAAAGCGTGCCGTAGTCCGCATTGGCCAGCGCCCCCCCGTCTGTCAGGACCGCGCGCACATGAGGGCCGGCGGGCAGCATGGTGACGACAACCTCCGCTCCCTTCACCACCTCCGGGATACTGGCCGCCGCGCTGGCCCCGGCCGCCACCGCCTTGTCCACGGAGGTCTGGGCGAGATCGAAGACCCGCAATTCGTGCCCGGCCTTCAGAAGATTCTCCGCCATCGGCCCGCCCATATTGCCAAGCCCGATAAATCCGATAATCGCCATGGTCTTCTCCCTGCATTCAAAATTCAGTCCGGGAAGGTAAGGTCGCCCCCCGGCAGTGGCGCGAAAACGCCGTCTATTTGCTCGTCCGTTACGGCCGCCAGCGTCGGCGGCGCCCATTTCGGGCTCATATCCTTGTCCACCAGCAACGCCCGCACACCCTCGCGGAAATCATGGCCCGGGATAACGCGCTGGCTGAGCCGGTATTCCAGCATCATGCAATCCTCGAAGTCCAGCTCACGGCCCTCGCGGATCTGCCGGAAGGCGATTTTCAACGCGCTGGGCGACATGCGTTGCAAGGCGGCGAACGCTTTCGCCGCCCATTCGTCGCCCTCGGTGCCCAACCGCGCCATGATTTCCTCCACCGAATCGGCGGAAAAGCACCGGTCGATGCCCTGGGCATGTTCGGCAATCGGCGCCGGCCCCGAATCCCCGCCAAGCTCTGCCAACAGGGTCTCCGGCCAGCGCCCGTCGGCCAGGCCCGCCAGCAGGTCGCCATGCCGGTCCATCGGCACATAGCTGTCGGCCAGTCCGGCATGCAGGCAGTCGGCCGCCTTCAGTCGCGCACCCGTAAGCCCAAGATACAGTCCAAGCACTCCAGGCAGGCGCGGCAGGAAATAGGTCCCGCCCACATCCGGGAACATGCCGATGCCGGTTTCCGGCATGGCAAAGAGCGTGCGCTCGGTGGCGACGCGGTAGCGGCCATGCACCGACACGCCAACCCCGCCGCCCATGACAATCCCGTCGATCAACGCGATATAAGGCTTCGGATAGCGGAAGATCATGCGGTTGAGGCGGTATTCGTCGCGGAAGAAACCCTCGATGAAGACCGCGTTATCGGGCCGGATCAGCGCCAGCACGTCGCCGCCCGCGCAAAAGGCCTTGTCGCCCGCGCCCCGGACCAGCACGGCGGTGATATCGGCATCCTCGGCCCATTCCGCCAGCCGCGCCGTCATCGCATGGATCATGTCCAGCGTCAGCGCGTTCAGCGCCTTGGGCCGGTTCAGCGTGATCAGGCCGAGCGCGCCCTGCGTCTCGAACAATATGTCGGCATTGCCGGTCATTGGCGCAGCAGCCGGCGTGCGATAATCATGCGCATGATCTCGTTGGTCCCCTCCAGGATCTGATGCACCCGCACGTCACGCACATGGCGCTCCAGCGGGAAATCCTTCAAGTACCCGTAGCCGCCATGAAGCTGCAGCGCCTCGTTGCAGACCTTGAAGCCGACATCGGTCGCGAAGCGTTTGGCCATGGCGCAGTACATGGTGGCGTCGGCCTCGCTCGCATCCACGGCCGCC
>DAOVHN010000200.1 GCA_030671915.1 Pseudomonadota bacterium | reverse complement strand
GGCGCGGGTCTTCAGGCCCTTGCGGTGAAAATAGACAAGCTGGGCGAAGGCGCGCATCGGGGGCAGGGCGAGGGTCCAGTCGTAGAGCCAGTTTGGCGGATCACGGTCGAGGCCGCGGCGCAGCAGCGCCTTCCAGCGGTAACGCGGATATTCGCGGGCCAGCACACGGCCCGGATCGGGACCATCGTCCAGCAAGTAGTCGGAAATCACCTGCGCGGCGCGCCGCCCATAGCGAAAGGCCGGGTGGATGCCGCCGGCGGTCAGCGGCGAGACCAGCCCGGCGGCGTCGCCGACCAGCAGCACGCGTTCGGCGGCGAAGGGGTGGACCGCCCCGCCGACGGGGATCGGGCCGCTACGCCTCTCTACGATCCGGGCATTTTCGAAACCGAAAACGCCCTGCAGCTTGTCGATCAGGGCGTCCGTGCTGGGCTTTTCCCCCAGCCGGCCGGCCAGCCCGACCTGGGTGACGCCGACACCCGGCACCGCCCAGCCGATATACCCGGGCGACAGGTGGCTATCGAGAAAACAATGCAGCCGGTCCGGGTCGAGGCCTTCGACGCCTTCGAATTCGGCCTCGACCCCAACCAGCATGCGGCTGTTGGTCCCCAGCCCGAAACAGCGCGCCACCCGCGATCGCGCGCCGTCGGCGCCGACGAGATAACGTGCCCGGATGGCCGGCTTGTCGAGAACGATTTCATCGCCCTCGCGCCGGGCGCCTTCGAAGGCCTCGCCGAAGATCAGCTCGGCGCCGGCGTTAGCCGCCTCCTCCGCCAGCCAGCGCAGCACCCCACGGGTATCGGTGGCGAGGAAATAATAGCCGGGCGAGTCGAGATCGGCCTGCTTCATCCCCGGCGCATAGAGGCGCACGCCGCGCACCTTGCGGGTGAACTGTGTCGGGATATGCAGCTCGTCCGCCGCCTCCTTGACGACAATGCCGGTAGTGTGGAGCTGCACGCCAGGCCCCGGCTTCTTTTCGATCAACGCGACCCTCAGACCACGCTCCGCCGCGACGCGCGCGCAGACCAGTCCGGCAAAACCGGCCCCGATTATTACGATATCGTAACGGTCATTCAATGCCGGGGCTCCTGGACCGGGATAAGCAACAGCAGTCCACCTACAAGGAAGACCAGGATGGTCGCCATGCCGGCGCGCTGGCTGTCGAACAGGCCGGTGGCGAAGCCAAAGGCGATCGGCCCCATGAAGGAAGTCGCCCGGCCCGACAGGGCGTAAAGGCCGAACATTTCCGTGCGCAGGTTTTCCGGCGCCAGGCGCGCCATCATCGAGCGGCTGGCGGATTGCGAGGGTCCGACAAACACCCCCAGCGCCATGCCGATAATCCAGAAGGCGGTCTTCGATTCGACGACAATCGCCGCCGCGCCCAGCCCGATCAGTGCGATCAGCGAAACCACGATCACCGGCTTGGCGCCCAGCCAGTCGTCAACCCAGGCAAAGGCCAGCGCACCCAGCCCCGCCATCAAATTGAGCGCGATCCCGAACTGTACGACCTCGCCGAAATCCATCCCGAAAGTTCCCGCCGCGTAAATCCCGCCAACCGCGAAAAGGGTTACGAGCCCGTCCGCATAAAACATGCGGGCCACAAGAAAACGCAGGATTGAGTCGTATTTGCGGATATCGCGGATCGTCGCCCTGAGCGTCGCCAGCCCTTCGCGCACGGCGCGGGCCGCGCCGTGGCCAGTCGAGGGTCGGTCGGGGGCAAACAGGAACAGCGGCAACGCAAACAGCGCGAACCAGGCGGCGGCCAGCAGCATCACGGCGCGAACATGGCCCGCGTCCTCGGTCGGAATGCCGAACAGCGGCGTCTCGGCCTTCACGAACCCGAACAGCGCGATCACCAGGCAGGCCAGCCCGCCCGCATAACCCAGCGCCCAGCCCCAGCCGGATACCCGGCCCACCCGGTCGGGGCCCGCGAGATCGGGCAGCATGGCGTTATAGAATACCAATCCGAATTCGAAGGCGATGCTGGACAGCATCACGAAGACCAGCGCCCACATAATGTCGGCGGAATCGGGACGCGTGTACCACAACAGCGTGGTGGTCGCCACGCAGGCCAGGGTCAGCACGGCCAGCCAGGGTTTACGCCTGCCGCCCTGGTCCGCGATGGCGCCCAGCACCGGGCTGAACAGCGCCACCATCAGGCCGGCGAAGCCCACCGCATAGCCCCAGGCCTCCGCCCCCGACTCGGGGGTTTCGGCGACGGCAGTGGTGAAATAGGCGCCGAACACGAAGGTGGTCACCACGGTGGGATAGGCCGAATTGGCCCAATCGTAGAGGCACCACGAAAAGATCGCCCGCTTCCCCGCCATGCTTGTTCGCCTTTCCGCCATTGGCAACAGCCCAGTCTGTCCATACCATGAGGGGCATTCGCTTAGAAACGGTTGACGTGAAACGAAATAACGGGGACCAACATGCTGATCGTGACGACCGACAATATCCAGGGCAGGCAGATCGTGGAATATATGGGGCTGGTCGCCGGCCAGGCGGTCTACGGCGCCAACATATTGCGCGATTTCTTCGCCGGCATCACCGACGTCATCGGCGGCCGGTCCGGCGGTTACGAAACGGTGCTGATGGACGGCGCGGCGGCCGCGATAAAGGACATGGAAGGCTACGCCGAGGAACTGGGCGCCAACGCGGTCATCGGCGTCAGCATCGACTATGAAACCATGGGCAAGGACAATTCCATGCTGATGGTCTCGGTCACCGGCACGGCGGTGAAAATCGTATAGGCTATATGGGTAGCGAGCGAACTCGTCCTTCGAGACGGGCCTTCGGCCCTCCTCAGGATGAGGACACAAACAGTAGAGCCTCATCCTGAGGAGCCCCGCAAGGGGCGTCTCGAAGGACTAGGTCGCGCCGTTATTTCATGAGCAAACTCACGGAAATTGACCGGACATCACCGCCCCGACAGCGACCTCAGTTCGCGGTTGGCGACGGCCAGCATGGCGAGGTCGGGGGCGGGGGCGGCGATAATTTCAGCCAGCAGCTGTTCGACGCGGTCCACTGCCTCGGCGCGCGCGCCGGCCCAGGCCTTGACCGCATCGACGCCGGTGCCCCCGTTGCTCAGTGCGGCGGACGTTAAATCGTTCTGGTGGCCCCACATATCGTCGATGATCGCGCCCAGCGCGAGGCGGTGCCAATGGGTTTCGGCGGGCATCGCCCCGGCGGCGCGGCGCAGCCAATCCAGCTTGAAGCGGTCGCCGATCAGGAAATAGGCGGCGCCGGCATCCTCCACCTTCTGCCCGGCCACGCCCGCGATGCGCACGATGTCGGGTGCCGACGACAAGGCTTTCAGCCGCCCGATGCGCGCCGCCAGGTCGTCCGGCACGCCGGCCTGGGCATAGCGTTTGGCGCGCTCCGCCGTATCGCGGCGCTGATCCGGCGCCAGGATATCATCCAGCGCGGCCGACAACCGCTGGACGCCCTCGTGGAATTCCCCGACCAGCGCGGTGATGTCGAGCGGATGCGCGCAGTTGCGCAGGAACCAGGGCGTGATGCGCCATAGCGTGCGCACCGTTTGCAGCATCATGCGCGTTTGCGAATCGGCAGACGCCGCGTTGTCCAGGGCCTCGATCTCGTCCCACAGGCCGCGCAGTTCGAAGACCTCGCGCGAGATCGTGTAGGCGCGCACGATAGCCGGCACGTCCATGCCGGTGCGTAACTGCATTTCATTGATGAAGGCGGGCCCGGTACGATTGACGATGGAATTGGTCAGGCCCGTGGCGACGATTTCGCGGCGCAGCCGGTGGCGCTTGATGGCATCCGGGTATCTCTCGCGGATCGGTTCGGGGAAATAGCGCGCCAGGTCGACACCCAGGATCGGGTCGTCCGGCAGGTCGGATTCCAGTAGCGCATCGTAGGTTACGATCTTGGCGTAGGCCAGCAGTACCGACAGTTCGGGCCGGGTCACCGGCATGCCTTCGGCATGGCGTTCGGCCAGCGTCTCGTCGTCGGGCAGGAATTCCAGCGCCCGGTCCAGCCGGCCGGCGCGTTCCAGCGAGCGCATCAGCCGCTGCTGCTCGTCCATGCGCCCGACGCCCTGATAGTGGGTGATGGTCAGCGCCTGGGTCTGCTGGTAATTGTCGCGCAGCACGAGGTCGGCGACCTCTTCCGTCATTTCCCCGAGAAGCTTGTCGCGTTGCTTGCGGGAGATCTTCTTGCGCGCCATCAGGTCGCCCATCAGGATCTTGATGTTCACCTCATGGTCGGAGGTGTCGACGCCGGCGGAATTGTCGATCGCGTCGGTATTCAACCGCCCACCCTTCAGCCCGTATTCGATGCGTGCGCGCTGGGTCATACCCAGATTGGCGCCTTCGCCGACCACCTTGCAGCGCAGCGCCGCGGCATCGACGCGCAGGGCATCGTTGGCGCGGTCACCGGCATCGGTGTGGGTTTCCCCGGACGACTTCACATAGGTGCCGATGCCGCCGAACCAAAGCAGGTCCATCCTGGCTTTCAGCATCGCCTGGATCAACTCGGCGGGGGTGAGCCTGTCCACTTTGATGCCGAACAGCTTTTTTACCTCGGGCGTGATGTCGACCGACTTTGCGCGCCGTTCGATCACCGCGCCGCCCTTCGAGATCAGTTTGGCGTCGTAGTCCGCCCAGTTGCTGCGCGGCAAGTCAAACAAGCGCTTGCGTTCGGCGAAGCTTTTCTTCGCATCCGGGTGGGGGTCGATGAAGATATGCAGATGGTTGAAGGCGCCGACCAGGCGGATATGTTCGCTGAGCAGCATACCGTTACCGAATACGTCGCCCGACATGTCGCCGACGCCGACCACGGTGAATTCCCGACTCTGCGTATCGTGGCCCATCTCGCGGAAATGGCGCTTGACCGATTCCCAGGCGCCGCGCGCGGTTATGCCCATCTTCTTGTGGTCGTAGCCCGCCGACCCGCCGGAGGCGAAGGCGTCGTCCAGCCAGAAGCCGCGATCCTGCGCGATGCCGTTGGCGATGTCGGAGAATGTCGCGGTACCCTTGTCGGCCGCCACCACCAGATAAGGGTCGGGCACATCCTTCTGGACCACCCGATCCGGGGTCACGATCTCGTCGCCGACGCGGTTTTCGGTGATGTCCAGCATGCCGGCAACGAAGGTCTTGTAACAGGCAATTCCTTCTGCCTGCAGCGCCTCGCGGTCACCCGGGGGGGGCGGTTGCTTCAGCACGAACCCGCCCTTGGAGCCGACCGGCACGATCACCGCGTTCTTGACCTGCTGCGCCTTGACCAGCCCCAGTACCTCGGTGCGAAAATCCTCGCGCCGATCGGACCAGCGCATGCCACCGCGCGCAACCGGCCCGAAGCGCAGATGCACGCCCTCGAATCGCGGGCTGTAGACGAAAATCTCGCGGAAGGGACGCGGCTCGGGCAGTTCGTCCAGCCGCCGCGCGTCGAACTTCACCGAGATGTAGGGCTTCGGCTCGCCGTTTTCGTCGTGCAGGTAGAAATTCGTCTTCACCGTGGCGTGGATGGCGTTAAGGAAGCGGTGGATGATGCGGTCTTCGTCCAGGCTCT
>DAOVHN010000017.1 GCA_030671915.1 Pseudomonadota bacterium | reverse complement strand
CCGCCACCATGTCCAGCATTGGCGGGTTGGCATGGAACAGTGAGAAAATCTGCACGCCGGCGGGCAGACCGGCGACGAACTCGTCGAACCGCGCGAAGGCCTTGTCGGGGGTGGCGGTGTTGGCGAATGCCTGCAGCAGCCGGGGCATCATTTCGGTCAGGATCTGGCGGGCACGTTCGCTGCGGGTCGCGCGGTAGCGGCCGTGATGCCAGCTTCTCACGATGTTGGAGATCGATCCTCCGTCGGCGAAACCCATTTCTTCCAGCGTTTTCACAGTATCCGGATGGTTCTCCCCGCCGGTGAATACCAGCGCGCCGCCGGCGCCCAGTTCCGGCGCTTCCTCGAACAGATGGGCGTAATGATGCTCGACGCGGCCCAGATGATGCAGTAGGTCGTCGCGGAATGCCGCGCCCGTGTCGTATCCCATGAAGGTGGCGATGTCGTCGACGCCCTCGTCGGTGCGCGGCACGTCGTGGGTTTGCTCGTCGTTCACCATCTGCAGCCGGTGCTCCAGCCGTCTCAGAAAGCCATAGGCCTCGGTCATCTCCTCGGCGGTCCGCCGGTCGATCCGCTCGATCCTGGCCAGCGCATCCAGGGTGGCGACGGTTCCGCGATCGCGCAGTTCCGGGATGCGGCCGCCCCAGATCAGCTGCTGCGTTTGGCAGAAAAACTCGATCTCGCGGATGCCGCCGCGGCCCAGCTTTATGTTGTGGCCGTTGACCGCGATTTGCGCGCCGCCGCGATGGGCGTTGATCTGGCGCTTGATCGAATGCACGTCCTGAATCGCCGCGAAATCCAGATTCTTGCGCCAGATATAGGGGCGCAGATGATGCAGGAATCGCTCGCCTGCTTCTATATCGCCGGCCACCGGGCGCGCCTTTATCATGGCGGCGCGCTCCCAGTTCTGGCCGACGCTTTCGTAATAGGCCTCCGCGGCCTCGGCGGATATGGCGATGGGGGTAGCGCCGGGGTCGGGGCGCAGTCGCAGATCGGTACGGAACACATAGCCGTCGGCGGTGCGCGCATCGACGAAATGCACCAGCTGCCGGGTAGCCTTGACGAAGATCGGTCCCATCGCCTCGGGCGCCGCGCCGCGCACCCTGTCGGCGTCATACAGCACGATCAGGTCGATATCGCTGGAATAGTTCAGCTCCCGCGCCCCCAGCTTGCCCATGCCGAGGATGATGTAGCCTGAATCCCGTTCCGGGTCGGCCGTATCCGCCAGCTCGATGGCCCCTTGCGCCGCCGCCGCGCCCAGCACGTATCGGGCGGCGACATGCAGGCTTTCCTCGGCCAGGTCGGTCAGTGCGCCGGTGACCTTTTCCAGCGGCCACAGGCCGGCAATGTCCGCCAACCCTGCGATCAGCGCGGCGCGGCGCTTGGCGCGTCGCAGCTTCGTCATGACGCGGTTCTGGCTGGTTTCGCTGGCCAGTGCCTGCTCGGTATCCGCCATCAGGGCCGCGAAGGCGGCATCCGGCCCGTCGACAAAGAACGTTTGAAGGCTATCCACCTCCTGCGCAAGACAACGTCCCAGGTAGGGGCTGTTGCCGAAAACCGTGTCCAGCAGCGCGCGTCCGGCGGCATCGGCTTCGACCTCCGCCAGGAAGGCCGCCCGCTCCCCGTTCTGCGCCTGGGATTCGCGAAGCCGAATCAACCCCGCCTTCGCGCGTTCGGGATTGGCGGGTTTCGGCAGACGGCCGGGGTCGATGGAGATGCTTGTCAGGGCCATGGTCGCTTACAGTGGATTTATGCAAACTGCGGCATGCTCCGGGCGTGGTCAAGTGCCACGTAATGTATTATGCTGGTTGTATATTTCACGATTGGCCGAAAAGAACAACAGAACCGTGGTCCGCCGCACATCGCTTATCCTTTCCGAAATTATCGCTGGTCTTCTGGCCGGAATGGTGGCGCTTGGAGGGCTGGTCGCCTGGCGGTTGCATGCTGGGCCGGTGCCCCTGGATTTCCTGACGCCGCATCTGGAAGAGGCGCTGAAAACCGAGGGGCGCGGTTATACCGTCGATATCGACGAGACTGTTGCCGTCTGGGCCGGATGGCGCAACGCGGTGGATATCGTGGCCACCAATGTGGTCGTAACGGCGCCGGACGGCTCCACGCTGGCGCGTGTGCCGCAACTCTCACTCGGCCTGTCCCTGCGCGCGCTGGTACGCGGCAATGTGGCGCCCACCAGCCTTGACGCCATCGGTCCGAGCGTCCGCGTCATCCGGCAGGAAAACGGAGAGTTCGCGTTGGGTTTTGTGGAAGTCGTCGACGAACAACAGCCCATGGCGGTGGATGGCCCGCCCATTGCGAAACCGGCCGCCGGCACCGAGGTTATCGATTTTCTTGTGGATGAGTTGCTGGCGGATCCCGATCCATCGCGATCCTTCGGTTATTTGCGTCGTATCAGCATTCTCGGTGGGCAGGTCGTGTTCGAGGACCGGGTTGCCGGCAGCTATTTCCGCTCGCCGGATGCCGAAATCGTATTGCTTAAAGGCAATTCCGGCATTACCGGCGACGCAAAGTTAAAGTTGCAATATGGTGATCGACAGGCCGACTTCACCATAAGCGCCGGCATCAATAAGGACGATTTGGGATATTTTGCGGCGCTTAATTTTAACGATGTCGAACCGGCGGCCTTCGCGACGAGCCTGCCTCCGCAGCTTTCCGCGATCACTGCGCTCAGCATGCCGCTCAACGGCTCGGTCAATCTGCATGGCAAGCTGAAGGGCGAGCTTGAAAGTTTCGATTTCGACCTGCTGGGCGCCGCCGGCAAGCTGGAACTAACCGATCTTTACCGAGAGCCCCTGAACGTCAGCTCTTTGCGGGTTCAGGGTAGCGCCACCGCCGATTTTTCGACCGTGCGTATTGAGCAGGCCATCATCGATCTGGGCGATGCGACGGCCTTTGCCGAGGCTGCGCTGGAGCCGGTGGAAGAGGGCGGCGGCGTGCGGGTGTCGCTTTCCGCCCATATGGAAGAGTTCGAGATTCGCGAGCTGCACCGCTTCTGGCCGGTCAGCGCCCAACCGGGAGCCCGCAAATGGGTGACCGAAAATATCTATGAGGGAATCGTCGACAGGGGGACAATCGACCTGGCGCTCACGATCGGGGATGGGGGCGATGGCGGCGTAACCCTGGAAAAACTGGAAGGCACACTCGCCTATACGGACCTCGGCATCAGCTATTTCAAGGAAATGACGCCGGTCGTCGGTGTCAACGGCGCCGGAACTTTCGATCGGCACGGCTTTTATCTCGGCGTCGGCGAAGCCAGCCTGGCCGAAGACATAAAGGTCACCGGGGGGCAGGTCGAAGTCGTCGATATGGACCAGAAGGGAAAGGCCCGGCTGGTCATCGATGTAAAAACCGAGGGGCCGATCGTCACGGCGCTGAAGGTTCTCGACGAAGACCCGCTGCATTACGGCGACAAGCTGGGCTTCGATCCCGCCGACCTGGGGGGCGTATCCAGCGCGGACCTGCATTTCGAGCTGCCGCTGATCAAGGGGCTGACCGGCGATATGCTGGATGTCACCGCCAAGGGGAAGCTGACGGGTGTGTCCGTCCCCAATGGCCCGTTCGATCTGGCGATCAGCGAGGGGGCGCTGGACCTGGAGGTCACCCGCGCCGATATGCTGCTGGCTGGCGATGTCCGGCTGAACGGTGTCTCCGCCGAAATCGCCTGGAAGGAAAATTTCGATGCTGGCGCAAAGTTCAAACGCCGCTTCGAGGTCAAGGCGAGCCCGGATGATGCCCAGCGGCTGGCCCTGAATCTGCCCGACTTGTCGTACTGGATCAAGGGGACCGCGCCCACCGAACTAACCTATACGGTGGTAGCCAAACGCGAGCCGAAACTTGTTGTCAGGTCGGATCTGACGCCGACCCTGTTCAGGATACCCGAGGCCGCCTGGCAGAAGGATCCAGGCAAGCCGGGGCGTCTGGAAATCGACGCCAGGGTCCTGAAGGCGGGCAACCTTATTTTCGACCGGCTGAACGTGAAGACGGGGGATGCCGAAGGCACCGTGAAGATCGAGTTCCTGCCTGACATGTCGGATATAGCCAAGGTAACGCTGCGGGATCTTCGGTATCGCGGCAATGACGTCAAGGGCGAGATCACCCTGATGGATAATGGCGGTTACCGGGTCGACATCGAAGGCGACCGGGTCGACGTTCGCCATTTCCTGACCGACGAATATGAAAAAATCATCATGGAAGCCGAGGGGGGCGATGGGAAGGCGGACAAGAAGGGCAAGCCGCTGACGATCAAGGCGAATTTCAAAGAGGCTGTTACCGGCGAAGGCCGACGCATGCATCGCGGCACCTTCAACGGCGCTTATAATGGCCGGGACTGGGAGCAAGTCATTCTGATCGCCACGCTGGGCGAGGGCGCGGAGCTAAAGGTCAACTACGGCAAGGGTGAAAAAGGATACGAACTCCTCGTGGAATCGGACGATGCCGGCCAGGCGCTACGCTCGCTGGGCTGGTGGGACGAAATCCAGGGCGGGTCCATGGCGATCGAGGGCCGCCGCGAGACGGTCGATGCCCCGCTCACCGGCAATCTCTGGGTCAAGGATTTCCGCATGAAGGAAGCCCCGGCCGGCATCAAGCTGCTGCAGATCATCACCCTTGTCGGGCTCCCCGCGGCGGCGGCGGCGGGCGAAGGCGTCAGTTTCGCCGGATTGGAGGGGTCATATACCTATGACGGCGAATTGCTGACCTTTGGCGAGATGGAAGCTTGGGGCCCGGTGGGCGTCCATGTCGACAAAGGCGGCTGGATGAATTTCAACGAAAATTCCATCGAGATGCAGGGAGTAGTGGTTCCAGCCAACACGTTGCAGCAGTTATTCGGAATTATACCCTTGTTCGGACTGTTTTTTCAGGAAGGACTGATAGCCGCGAATTTCGAGGTCAGCGGCAAGCTGGACGAGCCGAAAGTCGAGGGGAAACCAGGCAGCGTCCTGGCGCTCGGTTTTCTGCGCAAACTATTCCGCCTGAAACCGCAAGAAGATAGCGACCAGCCGGGCAACAAGCCCGGGGCCGAGCCACCGACGCAGCGCGATTGACGGACTTCAGGCCGGGCGCACCAGGGCGTGGCGCTTCTTGCCGGCCGACAGTTTGATGACGCCGTCCGCATTGACGTCGGCCAGCGTCACCTGGGCCGTCTCCTCGCCGATCGCCACATCGTTCAGACGGCCGCCGCCACCCTTGATCAGCCGCCTCGCCTCGCCGTTGGAACTCGCCAGGCCCGCACGCCGTATCAATTCGAAGGCGGGCAGGCCGGCTTCCAGGTCGCTGCTCGCCACCTCGATGGTTGGCAGATTCTCGGCGATGACGCCCTGCTCAAAGGTCTTGGCTGCGGTTTCCGCCGCCGCCACCGCCGCTTCATCACCGTGGCACAGCTTCGTCGCCTCGTTGGCCAGTATCTTTTTGGCCTCGTTGATATCGGCGCCTTCCAGCGCCTCCAGCCGGGCGATTTCGTCCATCGGCAGGTCGGTGAACAGCTTCAGGAAGCGGCCGACATCGGCGTCCTCCATATTACGCCAGTATTGCCAGTAATCGTAGGCGCTCAGCCGCTCCTCGTTCAGCCATACCGCGCCCGAAGCCGTTTTGCCCATCTTCGCGCCCGACGAGGTGGTCAGCAGCGGCGTGGTCAGCCCGTAAAGCTGCTTGTGGTCGCATTTGTGGGTGAGCTCGATGCCGGCGATGATATTGCCCCACTGGTCCGAGCCGCCCATTTGCAAGACGCAGCCATTGCGGCGCGACAACTCAAGGAAATCGTATGCCTGCAGCACCATGTAATTGAATTCCAGGAAGCTCAGCGGCTGCTCGCGGTCGAGACGCAGCTTGACCGAATCGAATCCCAGCATGCGGTTGACCGAAAAATGCCGGCCGTATTCGCGCAGGAACGGGATATATTGCAGATCGTCCAGCCAATCCGCGTTATCGACCATGACGGCGTCGGTCGGCCCGTCGCCGAAGGTCAGGAAATTCTCGAATATCCAGCGGATACCCAGGATATTGGCGTCGATCCGCGCGTCATCCAGAAGCTGGCGCTGCTCGTCCTTGCCGGAAGGATCGCCGACCTTCGTTGTGCCGCCGCCCATCAGCACGATCGGTTTATGCCCGGTGCGCTGCAGCAGGCGCAGCAGCATGATTGGCACCAGGCTTCCCGCATGCAGCGAATCGGCCGTCGCATCGAAGCCGATATAGGCGTGGATCGGCCCCTCGGAGGCGAGTTTGTCCAGCGCCGGCACATCGGTGCATTGATGGATGAAACCGCGCTCGGTCACGGCTTTCAGAAATTCGGAGCCTGTTGTCGTCATTGCTTGCGTTTATCCAGATTCTGGGGCCTCTTGCCGGCGGGCGGAGGATTTATCACATTAGCCCCCGGTGGACAATGTTGAGCGGAGCGCGCGTGGAAAAGGGACTGGACAGGACGATCACTGCCATTGGATTGATGAGCGGCACCTCGTTGGATGGTATCGACGCCGCGCTGCTTACCACCGACGGCGTCACCATCCAGTCAACCGGCGCCTCGCTGACCGTTGATTATGACGCCGGGCTGCGTGGCCGCCTGCGTGAAATACTGGGTTGCCGCGACCGTAACGACCGGATCTATTCGATCGAAAGGGAACTGACGCTGGCCCACCGCGATGTGGTCCTCCGGCTGCTGGACAAGGCAGGGCTGGGCGCCCGGGATGTCGGGGTGGTCGGTTTTCATGGCCAGACGGTGATGCATGCGCCGGAAGAGGGTCTGACCTGGCAGATTGGCGATGGAAAATTGCTGGCCGCGGAGTGCGGAATAGACGTTGTTTACGATTTTCGCAGCGCCGATATGGCGGAGGGGGGCGAGGGCGCGCCCTTCGCGCCGGTCTATCACCGGGCGCTGGCGCGTGGCTTGGAACGGCCGCTCGCGGTGCTTAATGTCGGCGGGGTGGCCAATGTCACCTGGATCGGCGACGACGATTCCTTGCTGGCCTTCGACACCGGCCCGGGCAACGCGCTGATCGACGACTGGGTCATGCGGCGGACCGGCGTCTCTTCGGATATCGATGGCCGACTGGCGCGCGCGGGCCGGGTGGATGAGGCGGCCTTGGGAGCCTTGATGGATAACGATTATTTCGACCGCCAACCGCCCAAATCTCTGGACAGAAACGCGTTCGATATCAATGAATTATCGGAATATTCCGATAAAGATGGCGCCGCTATCCTGACCGCCTTCACGGCTGAGTCGGTGGCCCGCGCGGCGGCTTTTTTCCCGGCGCCGGCGCTCCGCTGGCTGGTTACCGGCGGCGGCCGGCTGAACCTGGCGCTGATGGCCGAACTGTCACGGCGCCTGACCGCACCGGTGCAGCAAGTGGAGGAGGCCGGATGGGATGGCGACGCGCTGGAGGCGCAGGCTTTCGCATACCTGGCCGTACGCTCGCTGGCGGGATTGCCCCTGAGCTTCCCTGCAACCACCGGAACCGGCGCCCCGACCCCCGGCGGCCGGCTTGAAAAAAGATATGGTTAAGCGATTCCTCATTAACGATTTCCAAGTAATTTCCGTTTAATGTCAGCCGTGAAATCGTAAGAGCGTGCGTACGCAAAAAGGCGGCAAAGTATGACAGCAGCAAGATTGAGGCCCGTATCCCGCAAGCCGTTTACCGCGGAGTTGCAGCAGCGGCGGGATGCTCGGGTCAGCAACGAGCAGATTTTGCACGAGATCCGGTCCCTCGAAGGCCGGCTCGAGAAGCTTGCGATCGGCAATGTTGAAGTCGAAGGCGCAACGCCCGGCACGCTGCTGGATCAGGTGGAGCGGACCAAAAAGGAAATCGCGACGCTTATAACCCAGAACACCAAGGACGACAGGCTTGCGACCGCCGCGCGCGAGTTGCAGGCGGTGGTTCGCGCGACGGAGGGCGCGACCTTTACCATCATCGATATCGCTGAGCGCGTCGACGAGTTGCTGCACGACCTGAAATCGCATACTGGCGATTCCACGGTCGTCGCGACCGCCGACGAAATCGCCGAAACCACGGTCGACCTGTACGAGGCCTGTAATTTCCAGGACATCACCGGCCAGCGCATCAAGAAGGTCGTGAACACGCTTCAGTTCGTCGAGGAGCGGCTTGCCGCGATGATCGAAATCTGGGGCGCGGACACGCTTGCCGTCACTGAGCATCCCGAGAATGCGCGCGCGGGGGAAGAGGGCCTGTTGCAGGGACCGCAGATGGAAGAAGACGCCATCGCGCAGGAAGATATCGACAAGCTGTTCGACTAGATTTTCCGTCTTACGGAATAACGAAATACGGCGAAGCCCTGGGCTTCGCCGTTTGTTTTTTTTGCATTTTAGCGGTAGCGGGCGTTACCTCGTGGCCGGCGCCTTGTCGCGCGCGTCCAGATAGCCGGTCACCGACTCGTCCATTTCGTCCAGCTTGGCCTGGAAGAAATGGTTGGCGCCGGGCACGACCTCATGCAGAACATTGATATCGCGCTGCTGATTCAGCTTGTCTACCAGCTTTTTGACCGATTCGTAGGGCACGATTTCGTCCTTTTCGCCGGTCAGCATCAGGCCCGAGGACGGACACGGAGCCAGGAAGGTGAAATCGTACATGTTGGCGGGCGGCGCCACGGAAATGAAGCCGGTGATTTCCGGCCGTCGCATCAGAAGCTGCATACCGATCCAGGCGCCGAAGGAACAACCGGCAATCCAGCATTCGCGGCTGTTCTGGTTATAGCTCTGCAACCAGTCCAGCGCCGATGCGGCGTCCGAGAGTTCACCCTCGCCCTTGGTGAATACGCCCTGCGAGCGGCCCACGCCGCGGAAATTGAACCTCAGGACCGCGAACCCGCGCTTCACGAAGGTGTGAAAAAGCGTGTAGACGACCTTGTTGTTCATCGAGCCGCCATGCTGCGGGCTGGGATGCAGGATCAGCGCGATCGCGCTGTCAGGCTCTGGGCCTGGATGGTATTTACCTTCCAGCCTGCCTTCGGGGCCGTTGAAAATGACTTCTGGCATTGTTCCTATCGCTTCAATCGCCGGTTCGCCGGATCATTATTAATCTGACGAAATCGGTCGGTTTTTATGTTGTATGGCGCGGATTCCCGACACAAATTCCCATTGTAACTTGACTGTTATTGTGGGTGGCCATATATCCTTATCTCAATAACGGTTGCTTGCATGTGCGACACACAATCAGGCGAAACGCCTTCTGCTGGAAGCCGCCCGATTCCATTGACGTCGCATAGATAATGGAAGGCAAGGCGAATGTTCAAGGGTTTCAGGGAAGAAATCGACGGAATGATGGCGCGGGATCCGGCCGCGCGCTCCCGCTGGGAGGTCGTTCTGTGTTATCCCGGCTTCCACGCCATCGTCTTTCACAGGCTTGCCCATCCCTTGTGGAACGGCGGCTGGCGTGTGCTGGCACGCTGGATTTCGCAGGTTGGCCGTTTCATGACTGGCATTGAAATTCATCCCGCCGCCAGGATTGGCAAGCATTTTTTCGTCGATCATGGCATGGGCGTGGTCGTCGGTGAGACGGCCGTCATCGGCGACAATGTTACATTGTATCATGGCGTGACGCTGGGTGGCGTATCCCCCTCGCTCGATTCCGAATCGCAGCGCGAGCAGAAACGACACCCGACGCTGGGCGACAATGTGATTGTCGGCTCGGGCGCGCAGGTTCTTGGGCCAATCGATGTGGGCCACGGCGTGCGCGTCGGCGCCAATGCGGTGGTTACCAAGGATATACCCTGCTGCGTTACCGTGGTCGGCATCCCGGCCAAGCAGGTTTCCAAGGTGGTCGAGGAAGAATGCTTCGAACCCTATGGTACGCCGATGGGCGACATGCCCGATCCGGATGCGCAGATCATCGACGGGCTGCGCGCGCAGATCGGCGAGATTAAAGGCCAGCTGAACGACGTGGTCGCGATGCAGGCAAGAATCGCCGAACTGGAGCGAGAACTCGCCCAGGTCGAGGAGCAGCTGACTCCGGTAAAGGTTCCGGCGCGGTCGCGCCCTGAACATCCGACTTCAGCGAAAAACTGACGGGTAGACAAGGCGTTATATTGCCACAGAGGATATTGGAGAAAGAAACGTGCGTTTAAGTACCAAGGGACGTTATGCCGTAATGGCGATGGTCGATCTGGCAATGCACAGCGACGGCAAGCCGATGGCGCTGGCGGCGGTGGCGGAGCGTCAGGATATTTCCCTGTCCTATTTGGAACAGCTATTCGCCAAATTGAAGCGCAACGCGCTGGTAAAAAGTGTGCGCGGCCCCGGCGGCGGCTACATGCTGGCCCATGGCGCCGACGGCACCCGCATTTCCGACATCATCCTGGCGGTGGACGAGCCGATCCGCGTTACGCGCTGTGATCCGCAATCGCCGCATGGCTGCACCAAGACCAAGATGCGCTGTGCGACGCATGATCTGTGGTCGGAACTCAGCAACCAGATTCACCTGTTCCTGAATTCGGTGACGCTGGCCGACGTGGTCAACCGGCGCATTCTGGGCACCAGCGGGCGCTTCACGGGCCACGAGGGTCTGGTCGACACGGTTCCGGCTTCGGCTGCAACCGCGGCCGAATAACAGGCCAGGGGCCAGTGCCCCCCTGCTATCTCGATCATAACGCGACAACGCCTCTGCGGCCCGAATCCGCGGAGGCGGTTTCGCATGCGCTCAAGCAGTGGGGCAACCCGTCGTCGGTCCATTCCCATGGCCGCGCGGCGCGCCGCATCGTCGAGGATGCCAGGCGGCAGGTCGCAGGGCTCGCCGCGGCGGACACGGCAACGGTCGTCTTCACCAGCGGCGGCACCGAGGCCAACAATCTGGCCCTGCGCGGCTGCGGGCGGACCCGCATCCTTGTGTCGGCTGTCGAGCATCCCTCCGTGCTGGAGGCTGCCGAAAAAATCGAGACGATCCCGGTGGACGCCGATGGCGTCGTCGATCTCGACGCGCTGCAGGGCATGCTGCGGGACGGAGAAGGGGCCGTCGTCTCCATCATGTTGGCCAACAACGAGACCGGGGTCATTCAGCCGGTAACGCGGGCCGCCGCGATCGCGCATGAAGCGGGCGCGCTGTTCCATTGCGACGCGGTGCAGGGCGCCGGCAAGCTGCCGCTGGATTTCGGCGCGCTGGGCGTCGATATGCTGACCCTCTCGGCCCACAAGATCGGCGGCTCCAAGGGTGCCGGCGCACTGATCGTCGCCGACCATGTCCAACTGGCCTCTATCATACGCGGGGGCGGCCAGGAACGCGGCCGGCGCTCGGGCACCGAGAACGTGTCTGGCATCGCCGGTTTCGGCGCGGCCGCCGAACAGGCCGCGGCGGAGGTCTCATCGGCGGGCAACCTTTCCGCGCTGCGCGATATGCTGGAGGAAAGAGTGCTTGCCGATATCTCGGGCGCCCGGATTGTCGCGGGCAAGGCGGACAGGCTTCCCAATACAAGCTGCATCGCGCTGCCCGGAATTTCGGCCGAGACCCAGGTCATGGCGCTGGACCTCGCCGGTTTCGCGGTCAGCGCCGGCTCTGCCTGCTCGTCGGGCAAGGTAAAGCCCAGCCATGTCCTGGCTGCCATGGGCCACGACAACGACATCGCCGCCTGCGCCATCCGCATCAGCCTGGGCCACGGCAACAGCGAAGCTGACACAGAGGGTTTCATCGCCGCCTACCGCGATTTCGCCACGAGGGCCGGGGTGACGGCGGCATAAAAAACGGCGATTCGAGGCTCGTCAGGCGCTACCTGCGACAATCTGGACCATATTGTATCTGTTTTCCGCTTGAAATCAGGACCAATTCGTATATGTTTAAACCGTACTAAAACAGTGCGGTATAGAAAACGTGTTCAAGATCAGCAGGATGACCGATTACGGGGTCGTGGTGATGGCCCAGTTGGCGCAGGCGACCGATGCGGTGGTGACCGCGCCGGACTTGGCGTCCGGGGCTGGCTTGCCGGCGCCGACGGTCGCCAAGATTCTGAAGCGCATGAGCCGGGGTGGGCTGGTGACATCCCATCGCGGCATGAACGGGGGCTACGCGCTGTCGCGCCCGGCCGCCGAGATCAGCGTGGCCGACATCATTGGCGCGCTGGAAGGCCCGGTGGCGGTGACGGCCTGCGTCGACGGCGCGTCGGGCGATGCCTGCTCGGTGGAAAGCCTCTGCCCGATCCGCGGATGCTGGGACCGGGTCAATGCCGCGGTTACACGCACTTTAAAGTCCATGTCGCTGGCAGAAATCGCGACTCCGCCGAATTTCATCGATCTGCCGGCAGCGCGCGAAAGCGCGCCGGCGGATAGTTAAACCTGGTCCAACGGGGGAATTAAGAATGGCGGCAACGCCTGAAACCGTCGAGCAAGTCCGCACACTGGCGGATGACAAGTACAAATACGGCTTCGTCACCGACATCGAATCCGATGTCGCGCCCAAGGGGCTGGACGAGGACACGATCCGTTTCATCTCCGCCAAGAAGGAAGAGCCCGAATGGATGCTCGAATGGCGGCTGCGGGCCTACCGCGCCTGGCTGAAGATGAAATCGCCCGATTGGGCCAAGCTGAATATCGCCCCGATCGACTACCAGGACACCTATTACTATTCGGCGCCGAAGTTGGGGGAAGGCCCGAAGAGCCTTGACGAGGTCGACCCCAAGCTGCTTGAAACCTACGAAAAGCTTGGCATTCCGCTGAAGGAACAGGAATGGCTGGCCGGTGTGGCGGTGGACGCGGTGTTCGACAGCGTCTCGGTCGCAACCACCTACAAGGCGCGGCTGGAGGAAGAGGGGATTATCTTCTGTCCGATCTCCGAAGCCATCAAGAATCATCCCGATCTGGTGCGGAAATATATGGGTAGCGTGGTGCCCTATACGGACAATTTCTTCGCCACCCTGAACAGCGCGGTCTTCACCGACGGTTCCTTCGTCTACAT
>DAOVHN010000099.1 GCA_030671915.1 Pseudomonadota bacterium | reverse complement strand
TCGCAGGGCCGGCGCGAATCGGACTACAATCTGATCGGTCTCACCGACCCGAGAGGCAACAAGTATTACTGGATCGGACCGCAGCATGAGGGCGAACTTCTGCGCCATGACGATACGGACTATCACGCCATCGGGGATGGAGCGGTTTCGGTGACGCCGCTGCATGTGGACCTGACCCATAGTGGGGCGTTAAAGTCCCTGCGAGAGGCCTTCGGGTGAACGCCGTGGAGTCGAGGGCGCGGCTCGTGCTGGAGCTGCGCGGAGAGGGAATCGACGATGACCGCCTGCTGGGCGTCATCGAACGCGTGCCCCGTGATATGTTCGTGCCGAGGCCGTTCCAGCATCAGGCATGGGACAATGTCGCCCTGCCGATCGATTGCGGCCAGACGATCAGCCAGCCTTCAGTGGTGGCGCGCATGACCCGGGCGCTGGAAGTGGATGATCGCATGAAGGTGCTGGAGATCGGCACCGGCTCCGGCTATCAGACTTCGATCCTGTCATATCTTTGCCGGCGCGTTTACACGATCGAGCGGCACCGGGAGCTGTTGGGCCAGGCCGAAGCGCGGCTTGAAGTCCTGCGGCGCCGCAACGTGACGGCCCGGCTGGGGGACGGCTCGAAAGGCTGGCCCGAACAGGCGCCATTCGAGCGCATCCTGGTTACCGCGGCGGCCATCGATATACCGCCCCGGCTGTCCGGCCAGCTCGCCATCGGCGGCATCATGGTGGTGCCGATCGGCGACGACCCGGATAATCAGCGCATCGTGCGCGTGCGGCGCCAGGAGGACGGGCTGGATATTGACGATCTGGGGCCGGTCAAATTCGTCCCGCTGGTATCCGACCGCGCGGCGGAAACCCTGTCCGGCTGATTGTTTCCGCGGGGACAAAAAAAGCATATAGTCCCGCGATGATTCGCAGCATGATTCGATTCGTCCCGGTTATCGCATTGCTGACCGGTCTGACGCTGGTTACCAGCGCCTGCGGGATGTTTTACGATAACAGTGGGCGCAGATCCCCGTCGCGGTCGACGCCGGCAGCCGTACAGCCCGTGGAGACCGCCCCGCGGGGGCCCTTTGCCGCGGTGCCGCCGCCGGGCGCGCCGGCCATCCCGGTGCCGGCCAGCGGGGTGCACAGGGTAGAGCGTGGCAATACCGTCTATTCGATCTCGCGTCTTTATGGCGTGCCGGTGCGTGCGATTATCGAGACCAACGGACTGACCCCGCCCTATCTGCTCAAGGTTGGCAACAGCCTGACCATCCCGCGGCGCCGCGGCCACAGGGTCGCCAAAGGCGAGACCGTCTACAGCATTTCGCGCGGCTACGGCGTTCCCATGAGCGAATTGACGCGCGCCAATGGCATTGCACCGCCCTATACGATCGTCGTCGGCCAGGAACTGGTAATCCCGACCGCACCCTCCACCCAGGTGGCCGCCGCCAATCCGCAACCCGCGCCAGGCGGCACGGTCGATGTGGAAACGCTGCCCGCACCCGCGCTGGCGGCGAGGCCGACCCCCGCGCCGCCTCCGCCGCCTGTCGCCAAGGCAACGCCCAGACAGATCGAGGCGCTGCCCAAGCCGCCTGCCCGCGCCGGCAAGACGTTCCTGTGGCCGGTTCGCGGCAAGCTGATTTCCGGATTCGGCGGCCAGCAGGGTGGCCGGCATAATGACGGCATCAATATCGGCGCGAAGCGAGGCACGACGGTAATGGCCGCGGAAAACGGAGTCGTCGCCTATGCCGGTAACGAGTTGCGCGGCTTCGGCAACCTGCTGCTGATCAAGCATGCGGACGGGTACATGACTGCCTACGCGCATAACGAAGCGCTGCTGGTCGGTCGCGGCGCAAAAGTCAGGAAGGGTCAGCCCATCGCCCGGGTGGGCAGTACCGGCAGCGTCGGCTCGCCGCAATTGCATTTCGAAATCCGCAAGGGCCGCAAGTCGGTCGATCCCCTGCGCTATCTGCCGCGCCAGTCGGCGAGCAATTGATTGGCGCCGGTCGCCAGGATGAGGCTCTACTAGTAGAGGATCGGCCCGCTACTCCAATGGCTGGCCCAGGCGGCCGGCGAGTTCCTGAATGAATTGCCAGGCGACGCGGCCAGAACGCGCGCCGCGGGTCATCGACCATTCCACCGCCCCGGCGCGCCAGTCTTCTTCGCTGATCTTCAGGCCGTAATGCGCCACATAGCCGGCGATCATCGCGAAATAGGTTTCCTGGTCGCAATTATGGAAGCCCAGCCACAACCCGAACCGGTCGGACAGCGAGACCATTTCCTCCACCGCTTCCGACGGGTTGATGGCAGTGGAGCGCTCGTTGTCGATCATGTCGCGCGGCATCAGGTGGCGGCGGTTCGAGGTCGCGTAAAAAATGACGTTGGTTGGCCGGCCCTCGATGCCGCCTTCCAGCACCGCCTTCAGCGATTTGTAGCTGGTGTCGGAGGTGTCGTCGAACGACAGGTCGTCACAGAACAGGATGGTGCGCCGGCCCGAATCGCGCAGAAAGGCCAGCAGCCGAGGCAGCGAAGCGACGTCCTCGCGGTGGATTTCCACCAGCAGCAGGCGGCCGCCGCCATCGCTGTTGACCCGCGCATGCATCGCCTTGACCAGCGAACTCTTTCCCGATCCGCGCGCGCCCCAAAGCAAAGCGTTGTTGGCGGGGAATCCGTTCGCGAATCGTCTGGTGTTTTCCAGCAACTGATCGGCCTGATAATCGATGCCCTTCAGCAGCCCGATATCGATGCGATTCACGCTGGCGACCGGTTCCAGCAACTCGATGTCGGCGCGCCAGACGAACGCTTCGGCGCTGTCGAGGTCGGGCTGGACGGGCCGCGCGGGGGCCAGACGCTCCAGCGCTTCGGCAATTCTTCGTAAAAGGTCATTATCCAGCGTCATCGGGGGTTCTCTTGTCGTCCATTCATCCCTATATGTCGCCGAATGACTCGGCCTCCGGCGACGCGGACAGATAACACATGGCGTCGCACCGTCAAACAAATGAAGGGTCATGTAGAGTCTCGTTTGCATTAGCGGACAAGGCCGTTATAGTCCGGCGGCGTCGCGAGGGCGGCGACGGATGACAGATCAGAAGGGGGTTTCGAATGCTTATTTCCACAGCCTGGGCACAGGCCGACGGCGCTGCAGGCGGCGGTGGCGATTTCTTCATGTCGATCGTGCCGCTGGTTGCCATATTCGGCATAATGTATTTCCTGCTCATTCGGCCGCAGCAGCAGAAAGCGAAGGCGCACCGCGAACAGGTCGCGTCGGCGCGGCGCGGCGACCGCGTGGTCACGGGCGGCGGGCTGATCGGCACCATCGTGCGGGTTGACGGTGACAATGACGAAGTCATCGTCGAACTGGCCGAGGGAATCCGCGTGCACGCCGTGCGCAGCACCCTGATGGACGTGCGCAGCAAGGGCGAACCCGTTAGCGCCGCCAACGACGACTCCAAGAAATAAACCTGGTCGGAGCACCGCCGAATGCTGCTTTTCCCCACCTGGAAAAAGGCGATGGTCATCATCGTCTGCGCGCTGGGCGTGATCTACTCCGCGCCCAACTTCATCGCCGAGGAAACGGCGCAATCCATTCAGTCCGTCATGCCGGACTTCGGGCCGGGCAAGCAGGTCAACCTCGGGCTCGATCTGCAGGGCGGGTCCTACCTGCTCGCCGAGGTCCAGGGCGATGTCGTCATCGACGAGCGGCTCGAGAACACGGTCGATGCGGTGCGCCAAGAGCTTCGCAAAGTTAAAATTGGTTACAAAGACCTGCGAGTGGAGAGTAGTGCGATCAGGTTCAGGTCGCTGGATCCAGCGCGCGCCGACGAGGTGGCCGGGCTGATGCGCACCGCCGCCCCCAATATGGTGCTCGAGGTGGGTGAAGGCGGTAATTTCTCGCTAACCTATAGCGAGCAGGAAATTACCGCGATCAAAAACCGGACGTTGGACCAGTCGATCGAGATTGTGCGTCGGCGTATCGACGAGAGCGGAACCAAGGAACCGTTAATACAGCGGCAAGGCGCAGACCGCATTCTGATCCAGTTGCCCGGCGTCGAGGATCCCGAGGAGATCAAGGTCATAATGGGCCAGACCGCCAAAATGACCTTCCGTTTCCAGAGCAAGACGATGACCCTGGAAGAGGCTCTGTCCAGGGGGGTGCCGCCGGGCCACGAAATCGTCCAGTCCGCGGACAATCCGCAGATCAAATACCTGATTGAAAAGCGGGTCATCGTCAGCGGCGAGAACCTGGTCGATGCCCAGTCCACCTTCGACCAGAACAACATGCCGGCGGTCAGCTTCCGCTTCGATGCAGTGGGCGGGCAAAAGTTCGGCAAGGCCACGCAAGAGAACGTGAACAGGATTTTCGCGATCGTCCTCGACGACAAGGTCATCAGCGCGCCGGTGATACGGTCGGCCATTCTCGGCGGCAGCGGGCAGATTACCGGCAGTTTCACGTCGGAAGAGACCCGGGATCTCGCGATCCTGCTGCGCGCCGGCGCGCTGCCGGCACCGCTAATCTTCATTGAGGAACGCACGGTCGGGCCCGGCCTGGGCCAGGATTCCATCGACGCGGGCAAGATCGCCAGTATCCTCGGGATGATTCTCGTGTTGGCCTTCATGGTGGCGGCTTATGGGCTGTTTGGATTGCTGGCGGATATCGCGCTACTCTTCAACATCGCCCTGATCCTGGGCGCCCTGTCGTTGTTCCAGGCGACGCTGACGCTGCCCGGCATCGCCGGCATCGTGCTGACCATCGGCATGGCGGTGGATGCCAACGTGCTGATCTTCGAGCGCATCCGCGAAGAGGCGAGGGCCGGGCGCACGCCGGTCAACGCCATCGACGCCGGTTACAAGCGCGCCATAACAACCATTATCGACGCCAACCTGACCACCTTCATCGCGGCGCTGGTGCTGTTCATTTTCGGTTCCGGGCCGGTCAAGGGCTTCTCGGTAACGCTGATGATCGGTATCGCGACCTCCATGTTCACCGCGATCATGGTGACCCGCCTGATGGTCGTGACCTGGGTGCGCAAGCGTCGCCCGGCCGAACTGCCGATCTAAGGGACAGGATTAAGTCATGAAGAAACTGCGTATCGTCCCGGCGAACACCGCCATCGACTTCATCGGCAGGCGGACGATCGCCTTCGCCTTTTCGGCGGCGTTGATCCTGGGCTCTCTCGGCCTGGCCTTCGGCAGCGGGCTCAATCTGGGTATCGATTTCCTTGGCGGGATACTGCTGGAAGTCAAGACGGACGGCCCGGCGGACGTGGCACAGCTTCGCTCGGACCTCGGCTCTCTCGGCCTCGGCGAGGTCAGTTTGCAGGAATTCGGCAGCCCCGACGTGGTGCTGATCCGCGTGCAGCGGCAGGAAGGCGGCGACGAAGCCCAGCAGAAAGCCATCACTATCATTCGCGGGGCGTTGGGCGAGCAGGTCGACGAATACCGCCGGACCGAAACCGTCGGCCCCACCGTCGGCGCAGAGCTGAAGGAAGCCGCGATATGGGCCGTTGGGTCGGCGATTCTGGCGATCCTGGTCTATATATGGTTCCGCTTCGAATGGCAGTTCGGCATCGCGGCCATTGTCGCGCTGATCCATGACGTGCTAACGACGATCGGCCTGTTCGCGCTGTTCCAGCTGGAATTCAACCTGGCTACGGTGGCGGCGGTGCTGACCATCGCCGGCTATTCGATCAACGATACCGTCGTCGTGTTCGACCGGGTTCGCGAAAACCTGCGAAAATACAAGAAAATGTCGTTGGTGGAGCTGTTCAACCTGTCGATCAACGAAACCCTGTCGCGCACCACGATTACCAGCGTAACGACCCTGCTGGCCTTGGGCGCCCTGTTCTTCCTCGGCGGCGAGGTCATCAGCGGCTTCAGCATGGCGCTGATCTGGGGCGTCGTGATCGGCACCTACTCCTCGATCGCGCTGGCCGTGCCGATTCTGCTTTACCTGGACATCGATCGCGGCACGGGCGACGAGGGCGCCGGCGCAAGCCTGGAGGCCGCCGGCTGAACCCAGCGATCTTTGGTATAACTCATGGACATAACGCCCGCCGTCCCCGAAGGCGGCCAGGTCATCACGGGCTACGGGCCGGGTATGTTCCGCATCGCGGGCGTAGCCTTTAGCGGCTCGGTGCTGATCCTGCCGAACCGGACCTTGCCCTGGGCGGTCACTGATTTCGCCGCGATTGACCTTGCCGGCCTGGAACCGGTCCTGTCGCAAAACCCGCCGGTCGACTTCCTGTTGCTGGGATGCGGGTCCGCCATGCAATTGCCGCCGCCCGAATTGCGCGGGGCGCTGCGGGAGCGCGGCGTGGTGGTCGAACCGATGGATACCGGCGCGGCCTGCCGAACCTTTAACGTTCTTCTGACCGAAGGCCGCCGGGCCGCCGCCGCCCTGATCGCGCTGCCAGACGCCTGAAAATGGACGATCTCGCCTACTGCGCGGGGCAGGTAAGGTCCCTCGATTCGGATCGCTACGTAACCGCGCTGTTCGCGCCGGCGTCGCGTCGCGCGGATTTGCTAGCGCTGTATGCCTTCAATCTGGAACTGGCGCGTAGTCGCGAAGCGGTTTCCGAGCCCGCGCTGGGCCGCATTCGCCTGCAATGGTGGCGCGACGCCATCGGCGAATGTTACGAGGGCGGGGCGCGCCGCCATCAGGTAATCCAGCCGCTTGCCGCGGCGATCGAGCGGCACGGGCTTTCCCGCCATCTTTTCGAGCGAATCATCGATACGCGCGAGGTCGATTTCGATCCGTCGCCGCTGGAACGACTGGAGCATCTGGTGGCGTACGCCGACGCCACGTCCGGCGCCTTGAACCTTCTGGCGCTTGAAGTCCTGGGCGCGCGAGATCACAGCCACGAATTGGCCGCGGCGGCGGTCGGGAGGTCCTGGGCGCTGACCGGGATGATCCGGGGGTTGCGGCATCTGCTGGTGACCGGGCGATCGCCGTTACCGCAAGACCTGATGAAAAAACACGGTCTCACTCAGGCGGCATTGCAGAGCCTGAAACACTCCGATGCTCTATGCAAAACAGTTGAGGAAATAGCTGTTATAGCTATGAATAACATGGATGATATGTCTGTGGGAAAATCTGGCCGGGCAGCGCCCGTGTTGCTGTCGGCGGTCTTGGCGCGGGCCTATCTGAAACGGCTCGCCGGGACGGGCCACGACCCTTTCGACGCAAAAAACATGCGACCGCTGCCCTACCGGACCTGGCGCCTGATGATCCCGGCATTCACCGGCCGTATCTGACCTATTCGGCCAGCCACTCTCCCAGATCGGACAGCGCGCGGTCGCTCATCGCCTTCTTGCGGTCCCGGCCTTTGATTTTGCGCTTGCCCTCGGGCGGTGCGACCGGCGGGAACAGGCCGAAATTCACATTCATCGG
The DNA here is from genome assembly GCA_030671915.1 of Pseudomonadota bacterium. Taxonomy (GTDB): domain Bacteria; phylum Pseudomonadota; class Alphaproteobacteria; order UBA8366; family JADFVY01; genus JADFVY01. The sequence goes on along the minus strand of DAOVHN010000099.1, from coordinate 369 downwards.
CTGAAAGGTCGCAGCCTCGGCGCCACCCGTGATATGCGCCAGAAGCGCACCCAGCGCCGTGGTTGGCGGCGGCGGGACAATCGCCTCGCCCAGCCGCTCGGCAGCCGCGAAACGCCCGGCGAGCAGCCCCATGGCGGCGGATTCCACATAGCCCTCGACGCCGGTGACCTGGCCGGCGAAGCGTAGCCGCGGGTCGGCCTTCAGCCGCATCGACCCGTCCAGCAGGCGCGGGCTGTTCAGGAAGGTATTGCGGTGAATGCCGCCCAGGCGCGCGAACTCGGCATTCTCCAGCCCCGGGATCATGCGGAAGATGCGGGCCTGTTCGCCATGTTTCAGCTTCGTCTGGAAGCCGACGATGTTGTAGAGCGT
>DAOVHN010000576.1 GCA_030671915.1 Pseudomonadota bacterium | reverse complement strand
CGGCATCCCCATCCTGCTGCCGGACGGGGTCAGCTTGTTGCGTGGACCGGCTATCAAATCGTCTGACGCGCATCATGGCTGGGTCGACCTGACGCCGGACAACATGAAGATATGGCAGGAGCGGATTCGGGCCGTCCGCGAGGATGCCGAGGCGGACCTCGCCGCGGACACATCATCGGCCCGCGATCGCCTGCTGGGCCCCGCGCGGGAATGGAATCCCGCACGGGACATCCTCGATATCGGCGAAGTCGTAGCCTGGGTACTCGACCGCGAAGAGGGCGGCCGCCGCTTGAAGGATTGATTAGAGCATTTTCCGCCTGCGCGGAACCGGCACCGGCCCTATTCCTTCACGTCGGCCGCAACCTTCATGCTGACGATCTTGTCGGGATTATCCACCGCGCCGCTCTGCGGGTGGCCCTTCTTGATCGCGTCCACATGCTCCATGCCGTAAACCACCCGGCCCCAGACCGTATATTTTCCGTCCAGGAAGGTCGAGGATTTGAGGACGATGAAAAACTGGCTGTCGGCGCTGTCGGGTTGGCTCGACCGCGCCATCGAGAGCGTACCGCGCGCATGGGGCACATTGCTGAACTCGGCATCCAGGTTCTGGCCCGAACCGCCCATGCCGGTGCCGGTGGGGTCGCCGGTCTGCGCCATGAATCCGTCGATGACGCGGTGGAAGACGATCCCGTCATAAAAGCCCTGGCGGGTCAGCTCCTTGATCCGCGCTACATGGTTGGGCGCGTATTTGGGCAGCATCTCAATGACGACCCGCCCATCCTTCAGTTCCAGGTAAAGCGTATTTTCGGGGTCCGTCTCGACCGCATTGGCGGAAACCGCTATAAATAAACCGGCAATCAGCGCGGCAATTCCCGCCAGCCATTTCTTTCCAGACATTCTCTATTCCTCTTGTCGATCGATCATGTACTGCAAACCTGCACCCCGCCGGCTTAACCGGCGATGAACAGATTTTCCGCGTTCAGACGTCGGCAGCGACGCGCATGGTGACGATGCTGTCGGGGTCGCTGACCTCGCCGTTACCGCCGGCGCCCTTCTTGATCGCGTCCACATGCGCCATGCCCGACACCACCTGGCCCCAGGCGGTATATTGGCCGTCGAGATGCGACGCCGGCTGGAAGACGATGTAGAACTGGCTGTCGGCGCTGTTGGGGTCCTGCGCGCGGGCCATCGAACAGGTGCCCCGCACGTGGCGCGTATTGTTGAATTCGGCCCCCAAGTTCTGGCCCGAACCGCCCATGCCGGTGCCGGTGGGGTCGCCGGTCTGCGCCATGAAGCCGTCAATCACGCGGTGGAAGACGATGCCATCATAGAAATTCTGGCGGCAGAGTTCCTTGATCCGCGCCACATGATTGGGCGCCAGATCCGGGAAAAGCTGGATCACCACCCGCCCGTCCTTGAGCTCCAGGTAGAGAGTATTTTCCAGATCCAGATCGCCACCCGCGCCGGCGTCGGCCGGGCTGCGCTTCACGCCTAAATCGAGGTTTCGCCATTTGTTCAAGATACCGGTCTCCTGTCGGTTGGTTCGATAAATTTTCCGGCCCGCACCATAAAGGCAGATCGCAACGATTGCACCCCTCAAGCCGCCATTTCGGGGAAAAGCTCGCGCAGCCCCTCGGGGCTGGCGGCGGCGACGCCGCGCTCGGTGATCAGTCCGGTGACGAGACGCGCCGGGGTGACGTCGAAGGCCGGGTTGGCGACGGGGCTGCCGGGCGGCGTGACGGTGACGCTGGCCAGCGCACCGTCGGCCGCGCGCCCCTGCACCATTTCCACCTCTTCCCGCCCGCGTTCCTCGATCGGGATATCGGCCCCGGCCGCCACCGACCAGTCGATGGTCGGCGAGGGCAGCGCGACATAGAAGGGTACACCGTTGTCGTGGGCCGCCAGCGCCTTCAGGTAGGTGCCGATCTTGTTGGCGACATCGCCGTTGGCCGCGACCCGGTCGGTGCCGGTGATGACCATGTCCACCATCCCATGCTGCATCAGGTGGCCGCCGGCATTGTCGGTGATATAGGTATGCGGCACGCCATGATGACCCAGCTCCCAGGCGGTCAGCGCGCCCTGGTTCCGGGGCCGGGTCTCGTCGACCCAGACATGGATATCGATACCCTCTTCATGGGCCAGATAGACCGGCGCGGTCGCCGTGCCCCAGTCCACGGTCGCCAGCCAGCCGGCATTGCAATGGGTCAGCAGATTGACGCGCCCGCCCTTCTTGGCGGACGCGATCTCGCGGATCAGCGCCAGGCCGTTCTGGCCGATCGAATGGTTGATCTCGACATCCTGGTCGCAGATTTCACTGGCGCGGGCCCAGGCGGCGCCGGCGCGCTCGCCCGGCGCCAGCG
>DAOVHN010000729.1 GCA_030671915.1 Pseudomonadota bacterium | reverse complement strand
TCCGACAAGAGGGCTCTGGCATTCGATATTCTTAGCCCGGATTATTCACTATAATTCCAAGGATAGTATACTTATTTCCGCTCTGGCTCTTCGCTTTCGCCGCGCCATGCGAAAACGCTGCCGCGGACCGGTGAGAACATCGAGAAATCAGTTACTGTCCTCGTAATTGCTGTCCCCGTAATTGGGCAAAATCTTGCGCAGCAGGACCGGGGACAGCATGGTGGTGATGACGCCGGTCAGAATCAGCGCGGAATAGAGGTGCCCGGCGATCGATCCGTCTGTTCCCGGCAGTGGGAATAGCCCCGCCTCCAGGGCGATGCCGAGCACGACGAGTTCGACCGACCCCCGCGCGCTCATGCCGATCCCGACCACCGTCGCCTCCCGCCGGCCGAAACCGAGCCACAGGGCCGGGATGCCGGCGCCCGCCAGCTTTCCGAAAAAGGCGACAGCGACGAGCAGCGCCAGAAACAGCGGGACCGCCGTCAGCGCGGCGAGATCGACATGAATCCCGATGAAGAGAAAAAACAGGGGACCGAGGAATCCCCTGGTCGCCGTGTTGAAGATCAGCCGCATTTCCTGGTAGGCCCGCACGCCCACGCGCTCGCGTTCGAAATACAGCCCGGCCATGAAGGCGCCGAGTATCCAGTGCATGCCGAGCCATTGGGCCAGCCAGCCGAAGGCTACCGCAACCACCGCCAGCGCGCTGAACTCCAGGGCGGTGGCCTGCATGGTCTTGAGCCCGCGGCTGACATGCGGATAGACATGCTTGCCCAGCAGGATGGTTACCGCGAAGAAGGCAACGACCTTGAGGAGCAGCAGGGCCAGCGCGGCCATGTCGGGGATATGGCCGGTTTCGATAAGCGCCAGCACGATCGCAAGCAGCAAGATGCCGAGAACATCGTCGAAGACCGCGGCGGCGATGACGGTCTGGCCGACGCGCGTGTGCAGCAGGCCGAACTCGGTGAAGACATTCACGGTGGCGGGGATCGCCGAAATCGATAACGCAACCCCGGTCATCAGGGCCTGCGCCTGCTTCAGGTCGGAGTCGGGCAGGAACAGCCAGCCGAGACCGATGCCGCCGATCAGCGGGACCAGCATCCCCCCGGCCGCGACGGCGAACGAGCCGGCGGTATGGTCCGCGATCTCCCGGGGCTCCATCTCGATGCCGGCGAGAAGAACCAGCGCGAAAATGCCGACATGGGCGACGGCGGCCAGGACTTCGCTGTCGGCCAGACCGCCCAGGAAGGGAAACGTGTCGCCAAGCCTGACCACGGCGACCGCGAGGACAACGCCCGCGACAATCTCGCCGACCGAAGCGGGCTGGCCCAGCCGCTCGGCGGCCTCGCCGAACAATCGCGCGAGGATCAACAGGACAAGGAGTTCGGAAAAGACGTCCATAGCGTCCGCCGGATCAGCCTGCCGGTTTCCGTGACGCCGCGGGATGCGGCGCCGGGCTTGCGCTCCCTGCCTGCTGTGGGCGGCTCACCACAGATCCTCGATCGCTTTGAGGATGTCGTGGCGGCTGAGCAGCCCCACCAATCGGCCGTTCTCCATGACCGGGAAACGCCGGTAGGGGCCTTTGACGAACATCTCCGCCACCGCCACTATATCGGCGGTGGCTTCGACGGTTTTCACGTCCCGGCTCATATAGTCGGACACTGTTCCG
>DAOVHN010000669.1 GCA_030671915.1 Pseudomonadota bacterium | reverse complement strand
CGGGCAAGCTACACGACCAGTTCACCCAGGCCTTTAGCGCCCGCGACTGGGCTGGCCTGAAGGCGCTGTTGGCGGATGACATCGTGTTCCACCGCGCCAGCGGCGAGGACGTCTATATTGGCCCGGATGCCGTGATCGAACGGTTTTCCAGCACCATCGGCGCGCCGGACAAGTGGAACGTGAAGTTCGCGGTCCTCGATTCCGACTCGCAGTTCGAGGGCAATGACGGTCGGGTAGTCGAGCGTGGGGATTTTGCCGTTACCGCCGGCGGGGATAGCGGAAGCTGCTATCGCGGTTCCTACATGATGACCTGGGCCAAACAGGCCGACGCTGGCTGGCGGTTGCAGCTGCTGGCCTGGCAGGACGTCGAGACCAAGCTGGAAAACTGCAAGTAGCGGGAAAACGAGGGTGAATCTCCGCCCGTCCGGCAGAGTGGAGAGCGCCAGACCGTAACGGGATCGGCCGCGCCGTTTGTGTCCCCTGAAACCCGCGGAAATCCTTGGCGCATGGGGTTGAACGGCGAGCCAGGGACTTGGCACCAGGCTGTCGGGGAAGGCGCGTGGGCTGGGGCGGTAGTGCGCGATGGGCACCTCGAGATCGATGGCCTCGTGCGGGCGTTCGGTGTTGTAGACATGGCGCCAAGCGTCGAAGCGGCGTCGGCCGGCGCCTTATTCAATAGATTCACAAGCTCTGAGGAGCAGCCGAAGCAACCGTCTCGAAGGATGAAGTCGCGCGGTCTCCAATCACTCCTCAGATACTGAAATCCAGCGCTTCGTATTTGCCGCCCTGGGTCTCGTAACCGGCCTTCTTCCAGGCGTCGATGCCGCCGGCCAAGTTATAGAGGTTTGGGATGCCGCTTGCCGCGAGCTGCTTCTGGGCCGCGGCCGAGCGCTTGCCGATGGCGCACATGACGATCAGCTTGCGGTCGGTGATCGGCGGGAAAGTGTCGGCGTCGAGGAAGGACAGCGGCAGCAGCAGCGAGCCCGGCACGTTTTCGAACTCGTACTCGTTGGCCTCGCGCACGTCCAGCAGCACGGCCTCGCGCGCCTCCAGCCAGGCCATGGCGGTGACGGCGTCTATTTCGGGCAGGGGATGCTCTTCGCTCATGTCTGCTTTTCCGCGGGGCGGTCAGTAATCATCATAGCGCGTGGCGGCGCAAAAGTATCGCACCGCGTTGCGCGGGCTGCGCCACGCCGCTATGAAAGGCGCCAGGATTCACGCCACACAGGGAGAGAGAAATGGGCGCCACGGACAAGATCGCCGTCGTCACGGGCGGCAGCGGGGGGATCGGGAGGGCGACCACCATCGCGCTTTTGAAGGACGGCTGGTCGGTCGCCATCGGCGGGCGGCGCGGGGACGCGCTGGACGAGACGCTGGCGCTGGCCGGCAATGACGGCGCGCGAGGGCTGTCAGTGCCGGGCGATCTCGGCACGCCGGAAGGCTGCGCCAATCTCTTCGCCAAAACGCGGGAGCGTTTCGGGCAGGTCGATCTGCTGTTCAACAATGCAGGCATCTTCACGCCGGGCGTACCCTTTGAGGACCTGACGCCGGAACAGTGGCAGGCCGCCGTGAACATCAACCTGTCCAGCTTCTTCTACTGCTCGCAGGAGGCCTTCCGCGCCTTCAAGACGCGTGATCCCATGGGCGGGCGGATCATCAATAACGGCTCGATCTCGGCCCATGCGCCGCGCCCCAACTCGGCACCCTATACCAGCACCAAGCACGCCATTACGGGCCTGACCAAATCCTGCTCGCTGGACGGGCGGAAATACAATATCGCGGTCGGCCAGATCGATATCGGCAACGCGGCCACCGAGATGACGAAGGCGATGGAAAAGGGCGTGCCCCAGGCCGACGGCTCGCGCAAGCCGGAGCCGACGATGGATGTGCAACAT
>DAOVHN010000326.1 GCA_030671915.1 Pseudomonadota bacterium | reverse complement strand
TTCCTTGTCCTTGTAGTTCGCCGGCTGGATCACGGGCACGCCGCGCTCCAGGGCGAATTCCTTGATCGGGTCGACCGGCTTGCCTTCCTTGTCGGGCGCCGTGTAGACGGCGACGACCTCGTCCTCGCCCTTGTCGAGGATCGCCTCGAGGCTGGCCTTGCCGAACGCCTGCTGGCCGTTGACGATGATACGCATGGTTGTTCCTCTCGCTATTGGACGCGGCCGTTAGACCGCGCCTTCTTCCTTCGCCGCGGCGATTTCGTCATCCGACATGCCGACGACGTCGCGCAGGATGTTGTCGGTATGTTCGCCCAGCAACGGCGAGCGAACCACCTCGGCCGGCGAGTCCGAAAGCTTGACGGGGTTGCCGACGGTCAGATACTTGCCACGTTCCGGGTGATCGACCTCGACGACCGTGCCGGTCTCGCGAAGCGCCGGCTCCTCGGCCAGCTCCTTCATACTGAGAATGGGCCCGACCGGCACGTTCAACGGGTTGAGGATGTGCATGACCTCGAACTTGGTCTTGGTCATGGTCCATTTTTCGACCTCTTCGAACAGCTTGTCGATCTTGGGCAGGCGCGCCTCCGGCGTGTTCCACTCCGGATCCTCCAGCCAGTCCTCGTGCCCGATCGTCTTGGCCAATGCGGGGAAAGCCGCCGCCTGGGCGATCACATAGGCATAGGAATCCGGATCGGTCTCCCAGCCCTTGCATTTGACGATCCAGCCCGGCTGGCCGCCGCCCGAGGCATTGCCCGCGCGCGGCACGGCATTGCCGAATTCGGCGTTCGGATATTGCGGATATTCTTTCATCGGCCCATGCGCCATGCGCTGCTGGTCGCGCAGCTTGACGCGGCAGAGGTTGAGCACGCCGTCCTGCATGGCGCAGGTGACGCGCTGGCCCTTGCCCGATTTTTCGCGGTGATAGAGCGCCGTCACGATGCCCAGCGCCAGGTTCAGCCCGGTACCCGAATCGCCAATCTGGGACCCGGTAACCATCGGGAAACCATCGATCTCGCCGGTCGTGGAGGCCGAGCCGCCGGTGCATTGGGCGACGTTCTCGTAGACCTTGCATTCCTCGTAGGGGCCGGGGCCGAAACCCTTGATCGAGGCGTAGATCATGCGCGGGTTGATCTCCTGGATCTTTTCCCACGGGAAGCCCATGCGGTCGATGGCGCCCGGCGCGAAGTTCTCCACCATCACATCGCATTCCCCGATGAGCTTGGCGAAGATTTTTTTGCCCTTCTCCGTCTTGGGATTCAGGGTCACGCTACGCTTGTTGTGGTTCAGCATGGTGAAGTAGAGGCTGTCCACATCCGGGATATCGCGCAACTGGCCGCGCGTCGCATCGCCGACCCCGGGCCGTTCCACCTTGATCACGTCGGCGCCGAACCAGGCGAGAAGCTGTGTGCAGGTCGGACCCGACTGCACGTGGGTCATGTCCAGGATGCGGACACCTTCCAGGGCTTTACTCATCGCTCTTACTCTCCGTGTTTCTTATCGGCTACCGCCAGCCGCCCCGTGGGAGGGCGGCCGGCGGCAATGATGTACGTGGGCGTTGGACGTGCCGGCACATCACTTGTACATGGTCTGGGCCTTGGTGCCCGGGGCGTATTCGTTGGGATCGATCCAGACATTGACCACGGCGGACTTGCCGGTCTTGGCGATCTCTTCGCGGGCGCGGCGCAGGGCCGGGGCAATCTGGGCGGTTTCGCGAACTTCCTCGCCATAACCGCCAAGCATCTGGGCGAACTGCGAGAAGGGCACGTCACCCAGCTTGTTGCCGATATTGCCGCGCTGTTCGCCATATTTGGCGATCTGGCCATAGCGGATCTGGTTCATGTGCGAGTTGTTGCCGATCACCGCCAGATAGGGCGCGCCGAACCGGTTGGCCGTCTCCATATCGAAGGCGGTCATGCCGAACGACCCGTCGCCATAGAGGCACATGACCTCTTTTTCCGGGTGGGCCAGCTTGGAGGCCAAGGCGAAACCGGTGCCGACGCCCAGCGAGCCCAACGCGCCGGGATCCATCCAATGGCCCGGCGTGCGCGGCTGCACCGCTTGGGCGCTGATCGTCACCACGTCGCCGCCGTCGCCGATATAGATTGTGTCCTCGGTCAGGAACTCGTTGATCTCCCACGCCAGGCGGTAGGGATGGATCGGGTCCTGGTCGGCCATGAACAACGGCATCAGCTTTTCGGTGCGCGCGACTTCCTCCGCGCGAAGCTCGTCGAGCCAACCCTGGCGTTTCTTGGCGCCGTTATCCGTCCGGCCCGACGCCGCGTCGGCCACGGCCTGCAGGATGGCCCCCGGATCGCCGACCAGACCCAGCGAAATATCGCGGTTCTTGCCGACGGTGCGGTAATCCATGTCGATATGGACCAGCGTCGCCTCGCTGCTGATGCGCTTGCCGTAGCCCATGCGGAAATCGAAGGGCGTGCCGACGATGACGATGACGTCGGCCTTGCCGAAGGCGGAACTGCGGGTGCGGTTGAAGTAATGCGGATCGCCCGGCGGCAGCATGCCGCGCGACGAGCCGTTCATATAGGCCGGTATGTTCAACTGGCGCACCAGATTGATGGCCTCGTTGTGGCCCCGCGCGGTCCAGACCTGCGTACCGTAGAGGATCGCCGGGCGTTCGGCCTTGACCAGGATGTCGGCCAGCTTCTCGATATCTTTCGGGTCTCCGATCGACTTGGTCGAGGCCCGGTAGGAGCCGGGGGCCGGGATGCGTGCCTCGGAAAGCGGGATCTGGCGGTCGAGCACGTCGCGCGGGATTTCCAGATAGGATGGGCCGGGCGCGCCGTTATAGGCCTCGCGGGCGGCCATGGAGACCATGTCGGCAATCCGATCCGTCGAACGCACACCGGCCGCGAACTTGGTGATCGGGGACATGATGTCAACATGCGGCAAATCCTGCAGCGAGCCCATCTTGTGCTGGGTCAGGCTGCCCTGGCCACCGATATGGATCATCGGGGTCTCGGAACGGAAGGCAGTGGCGATGCCGGTTATTGCGTTGGTGCAGCCGGGGCCCGCCGTGGTCACCACGCAGCCCAGTTTGCCGGTCTGGCGGGCGTAGCCGTCGGCGGCATGGGCCGCCACTTGCTCGTGGCGCACGTCGATAATGCGGATGCCTTCATCCAGGCAGCCATCATAGATGTCGATGATGTGGCCGCCGCAGAGCGTGAAAATCGTATCCACACCCTCGTTCTTCAGGGCCTTGGCGACGAGATTGCCACCGGAAACGACATCGCCGGACTTGTCCTTGCGGACCAGCGTGTCTTTTGCCGTATCACCCATTTCGCTTCTCCTTCGTTCGATCGACCCACACACAGCCGCAGCTGCGCTTTTTTCCGGTCAAAAACAGATATTCCCGCCGCCTCGAAAGCGTCTCTGACTTTCTCTGGCATACTGTATACCAGAGACTTTCCACAAACAACCTTCCAAAGCGCCGAAATCGCGTAAATCCCGTGCTTTCGGGCAGGAAAATGCGCCCGCCCCCAAGCAGGGGCGGCGGGCGCCCCTAATTCAGCCGCCGATAGCTTCCAACATGGTGCTGCCGAGCGCCGCCGGGCTGTCCGCCACATGGATGCCGGCCTCTTTCATGGCCGCGATCTTACTGTTTGCGTCGCCCTTGCCGCCCGAGATGATGGCGCCGGCATGACCCATGCGCCGGCCCGGCGGGGCCGTGACACCGGCGATGAAACCGCAGACCGGCTTCTTGACGGCATGGTTCGCCAGGAACTCGGCGGCCTCTTCCTCGGCAGAACCGCCGATTTCACCGATCATGATGATGGCCTCGGTCTCGTCGTCTTCGAGGAACAGGCCGAGGCAGTCGATGAAATTGGTGCCGTTTACCGGGTCGCCACCGATGCCGATGCAAGTGGACTGGCCCAGGCCCGCCGCCGTGGTCTGGGCGACGGCCTCGTAGGTCAGCGTGCCCGAGCGCGAGACGATGCCGACCTTGCCGCGGCGATGGATATGGCCGGGCATGATG
>DAOVHN010000635.1 GCA_030671915.1 Pseudomonadota bacterium | reverse complement strand
CCAGGGTGCCGAATCCCGACGAATGGTCAGCGCCCGGTGCGCAACGGGGCCAGAATTAATGCAAGATCGGCCGATGCGGGAACGGCGCGTTCGGCGACGCCTATTCGCAGCGCGGCAGGTTCGCGTAGTACTCGACCGCGATTTTTATGTCCTTGTCGGTCATCGTTCTGACCAGCGTGTTCATGATGTGGCTGGGGCGCTCGCCGCTGCGGAACAGTTCCATCTGCATGGTCAGATATTCCAATTGCTGCGCGGCAAGGTTGGGGAACAGGGGCGCGGTGCCGTGTCCGTTTGCCCCATGGCATACGACGCAGGGCTGAACCTGGGGCGGCGGCGCGGGGGCTTCGCGCGCCTGGGCCGCGGTGGCGGACAAGGCCATCATGAACAGGCCCGTTACGATATATCGTCTTGCCATCGGCGATGCTCCTGTCGCGGTGGATCGGTGGCCGGTTCATTGGACAGAGGCTCGCGGGCGCCGTCAATCCGGCGTGTCGTCGCAGTTTTAAACCGGACCGGCGGGCTTGATGAAGCCCTCGGACGACATATTATTGTTCGCCGTGAGACTGTTGCGCGGGTTCGCCCGGAACGATTATGACAGCGGGGGACGATTCCAAGGCTTGACGCGGGCCGGGCCGATGGACCAGTCTTGGCGGCAGGATAAGCCGCGACGAAACGGTCCGGACGATTATAAAAGGGTCGCCGGCGGCAGGAGGAAACAAGCCAGATGGCCGATATATTGGGGGCGGGCGACATGGATATGAGGGTTGGCGAGGATACGAACGTTCATATCCAGGAGTTCTCCGTCCCGTTTCACTACCGGGTCTGTTTTACCGAAGGCGTCTTTCGGCCGGGCAACCGCACCTTCATGCTGGAGCTGACGCGGCTGGAGCCGGCCAAGCGGCACCGCCATGTCGTCTTCGTGGATGAGGGCGTGGCGTCGGCGATGCCCGGCCTGTGCGCAGACATCGCCAGTTACGCCGACGCATGGCCGAATGTCCTGCAGCTTGTCGCGGCGCCGGAGGTCATCGTCGGCGGCGAGGAAATCAAGAACGACCCCGCGCTCGTGGAGCGCCTGCAGCACCGCATGCTGGAGCTGGGCATGGACCGCCATTCCTTCGTCGTCGGCATCGGCGGCGGCGCCTTCCTGGACATGATCGGCTACGTGGCGGCGACGACCCACCGGGGCCTGCGCATGGTGCGCATCCCGACGACCGTGCTGGCCCAGAACGATTCCGGCGTCGGCGTGAAAACCGGCGTCAACGCTTACGGGTCGAAGAATTTGCTCGGCGTGTTCGCGCCGCCCTTCTCGGTTATCAACGATTCCGATTTCCTGGAGACGCTGAATGAGCGCGACCGCCGCGCCGGCATGGCCGAGGCCGTCAAGGTCGCGCTGATCCGCGACGGCTCGTTCTTCGCGGCGCTGGAGGCCAACGCCGACCGGCTGGCGGCGTTTGAGCGTGGCGCGGTCGCCCATCTGATCCGGCGCTGCGCCGAATTGCATATGCGCCAGATCGCCTTCGGCGGCGACCCCTTCGAGATGGGCAGCGCCCGGCCGCTGGATTTCGGGCACTGGTCGGCGCACAAGCTGGAATCGCTGACTGGCCACGAGGTGCGCCATGGCGAGGCGGTGGCCATCGGCATCGCGCTCGACACCCGCTATTCAGTGCGCAAGGGCCTGCTGGCCGCGGGCAACGACGAACGCGTTTGCCGACTGCTGGAGCGGTTGGGCTTCAGCCTGTGGCATCCCGCGCTGGAAGACCGCATTGCGGACGGCAGGCTCTCAGTCCTCGCTGGGCTCGAGGAATTCCGCGAACATCTGGGCGGGCAGCTGACAATTACCCTTCTGACCGGCATCGGCACCGGCCACGAGGTCAACGAGATGGACACGGTGCTGATCGAGGAATGCCTCGATTGGCTGAAAGAGCGGGCTACGGTCAGCCGTGAACCGGCTTTGACTCCGTGAACTGGCCCGCCGCGCTTGAACTCGGGCGTGTATCTAACCTTCCCACCGTCTGGACCAATGTGCT
>DAOVHN010000325.1 GCA_030671915.1 Pseudomonadota bacterium | reverse complement strand
GCGGTCGGGGTCGAGCGTGACGTGATCGTGAAGCTGGCTGAAGCTCTTGGCGCGGCCGTCGCCACGACAACGGCTGGCAAGGGCATATTCCCGGAGTCCCATGCCCTGTCGCTGGGCGGAACCCTGTCGCTGGAACCGACTCAACGTTTTCTCGCCGCGGCCGACATCGTTCTGATCATGGGGTCCGAGCTTGCCGAGACCGATTGGTGGGCGGACAGCATGCCCGATCTCTCCGGGAAAACGATCCGGGTCGATATCTCGCGGGAACAGTTGTCGGTAAACCACGACCCGGATTTGCCCGTTTGTGCCGATGCGGGGGCTTTCGTGTCCGCGCTTGGGGACTTTAAAAGCGGCTTGCCGGGCGAACGGCAGCTCGCGGCGATCGCGGAAACTCGCCAACAGGTGACGGCGACTTGGGGCCCACTGGCGCGCAAGCATATCGCGGTGTTGGACGTTATCCGCGCCGGACTGCCCGAGGACGCCTTCATCGCCACCGACATGACGCAGATCGCCTATACCGGCAACAGCGCTTTCCGGGTTGACCAGCCGCGCTGCTGGCTGCATCCGGTGGGCTTCGGCACGCTGGGCTATGCGCTGCCGGCGGCGATCGGCGCCAAGCTGGCGCAGCCCGAACGCGCCGGCGTCGCGCTGGCCGGCGACTACGGTTTCCAGTTCACCCTGCCGGAGATTGCCGTGGCTGTGGAACTGGGGCTGCCCCTGCCGATCCTGCTGTGGAACAATGACGGGCTGGGCCAGATCCAGTTGGGCATGGTCGAGCGGGGGATACCGGAAGTCGGCGTGCATGCCCGCAACCCGGATTTCCTGGCCCTGGCCCGCGCCTATGGCGCCGATGCGGTGCGCGCCGAGAGCCTGACCTCCCTGGCCGGCGCATTTGAGCAGGCGCTTGCCGCCGACGGGCCGACCCTCATCGAAATTCGCGAGGATATGCCGGAACTGTTGTAACGGGGACGGGTGTGACTGGACAGTCACTGGGACGGTTCGCCGACCCTGCCTCTTGGGAAAACTCCCCGATAGTAGGTATTAGGCCTAGTATAGTTGATGCCAGAGCTGGAAAAGCAGTAAAATTTTCCAAGCCGGCTCAAGATGGAATGCGCCTATCGTCGACTTCCCACCCACTATTCCTCAGCTCTTCGATGCTGGCGTCGATCTTTTCGTTGGTATATTCGCGAATGATGGGCCTGGTCAGATAGCGCACATCGGCCTGGCCGATCAGCATGATGCCGCGGCAGATCGATTCAAACCGACAATATTGCGTTGTCCGGCCCGACGCGGGCTCGTCCTCGATGATGACGGTCGGCTCCCAGTAGCTGCCGACGAAGAACCGGACTCCCCGCTCTTCGAGCCGACTGAGCAGGCTATTGAGCCGACCCAGCCGCCGAACATACGTAGAAGGCTCCAATGCCTTGGTATCCGGTTTCCTCGTCAACTGCTCCATGGTCTCGATCGCCGCGGCCACCTCTTCCGCAGTCTCCTCGTCCGGGTCGATGTCATACTCTGTCGTCAATTGCTGAATCGGTGCCAGGACCGCTACGATCTGGCGCGCGGTCGCGGCTCTCGGCAGACGGACCTGTTCCTTGTGCGACTCGACCGGTATTGCGCCGGGGGGGGTGTTCAACGGCTCAAAATTCAATTCCGACGATGCAACCTTCAGCCCGGTGGCAATACTGTTCAGCATCTCCGGCAGGATGCGCTCTCCGTTTTCGGCACGCTGGAGGGTGCGCGCGGTGATCGCGAAGCGGGCCGCAAAGTCGCGTTGTGAAAACCCGGCCCGTTTACGGAGTGCCTTTATCTTCGCACCATTTGCACGCACGCCCCTTGAGCCTTCTCTACCTGTCATCCGTTTACCCGATGCAGTGTGGATACCCTAACGTATAGCACAAAAAAATCGCCAGTTAAACGACAGTTGGTAGACAATTAGACGGGAACATAGCAGATTATCTCATGATCGCTCGCGTTTGGCCTTCTCGAATAGACGAGAATATTGTATAAAAACAATGTGTTATATTTTTCGCACGATATTAAGGCAGTCTACTGAAAAACGAGTTTGAGATTCGCGGCGACCGATTGGGATATTTGCCCCACAGCCCGACCGTCAGTCGGCCAGAACCCCGACTCCCCGCATGCTGGCTTCGTATGTTTAGGTCTGATGCCTATTTTGCAGTGCCTTGGCGAAGTTCGCGATTCTCGCACATGCTTCCTCAAGGGCCGCGCGGCCGGTGCATAACCCGATCCGCAAATGCCCCAGCGCGCTGGGGCCGAAGGCATCCGCCGGCAAAACCGAGACCGCCTGTTCGTCCAGCAGCCGGCTGGCGTAATCGAAGGCGGACAGGCCGCTCGCCCTGATATCGACCATGACGAACATGCCGGCGTCGGGCTGCAGACATTTCAGGCCGGGCAGGTTGGCCAGCAGACCGCAGACCAGGTCGCGCCGGGCGCGGATTTCCACCTTCATCGCGGATATTTCCGGCAAATCCTGCGTTAGCGCCGTAATCGCGCCGTCCTGGACGAATCCGGGGCCGCCATAGAGCATGCAGAGGGCGAGATTTTCGAAATGGCCCACCAGTTCGGCGGGCGAGACCGTCCAGCCCACGCGCCATCCGGTCATGGCATGCGATTTCGACAGGCTGCTGACCGTCACAGTCCGTTCCGCCATACCTGGCAGACCGCAGGGGCTGACGTGGTCGGCCTCGAAGGTCAGGCTGGCGTAGACCTCGTCGGAGATCAGCCACAGATCATGCGCGCGGCAAATTTCCGCCACCGCTTCCAGTTCGCCGCGGGTCAGCACGGCGCCGGTGGGATTGTTCGGAGTATTCAGCAGGATTGCCCGCGTATTCCCGGTCACGGCCGCCTGGATGGCCTCTGGGTCGAAATGGAAGCCATGCTCGCGCGGACTCGGAACGGTCACCAGGCGGGCGCCCGAGGCCCCTATAAGGGCCTCGTAGGTCACATACATGGGTTCCGGCGCGATCACCTCGTCACCCTCGTTCAGCAGACACTGGGCGGCCGCGAACAGTGCATTCTGCGCGCCGGAAAACACGGCGACCTGCTCCGGCTTGGTTTCCAGCCCGCTCAATGCCGCATGTTGCCGGGCGATGGCGCCGCGCAGATCCGGGTCGCCGACCACGTCGTTGTAGTGGGTATTGCCGCCGCGCAATCCGGCGACGGCGCTGTCCACAATGGCCGGCGGCGTGTCGAAATCCGGGTCGCCGATGCTCAGCATGATGACGTCGTCGCCCTGCCTTGTCCGCTCGACCGCGCGCGCATGAATCTCCCAAGCCCGCGCGCCGTCGCCGCCAACTCGCTCCACTCTCGAGGAAAACCGCATAATTCCCGCTGCTTGCCGGTTATTGAAAATCGGACACTGCCACCCGCAACGCCCGGCCCGCAAGGGTTTTGTTGCAAATTCGCGAAGTTGCCGCTTGCCATTCACGAGTTGGTCCGCATGATAGCCGCGTTCAGGGAAAAACAGGGGGCACGAATGCCGCGCGATCCGCGTTACGACATCCTTTTCGAGCCGGTGAAAATCGGCCCGGTAACCGCGAGAAACAGGTTCTACCAGGTGCCGCATTGCAACGGCATGGGCCACCCCATGCCCAGCGCGGTCGCCGGCATGCGCGGCGTCAAGGCGGAGGGCGGCTGGGCCGTGATCTGCACAGAGGAATGCGAAATCCACCACACCAGCGACGTCAGCCCTTACCCGGAGGCGCGCCTGTGGGACGACCGCGACATCCCCGCCCTGGCGGCCATGACCGAGGCCGTGCATGAGCATGGATCGCTGGCCGGCATAGAACTCACCCATAACGGTTTCCACGCCACCAACCGGATGAGCCGCGAGGTTCCGATGGCGCCGTCGGACATGGTGGTCGAAAATTACGACCCGGTGCATGCCCGCGCGATGGACAAGTCGGATATCAAGGCGCTGCGCAAATGGCACCGCGACGCGGCGATTCGTTCGAAAAAGGCGGGTTTCGACCTGGTTTATGT
>DAOVHN010000437.1 GCA_030671915.1 Pseudomonadota bacterium | reverse complement strand
TTCGACCAGGGCGTCCGGAATTGCTCGATCCGCGCCTGGTAGTTGGCGAACAGTTCGACCCCGTCGAAGCCGGCCTCATGGGCGCGGCGGCGACCTGCCTTCGCCCGTCAGCGACCAGCCGGCTAACAAAAAAAACGGCGGATTGCTCCGCCGCCGTCATCAGGTTGTGTGCAGTGTATTAATGCATTCGGGTCCGGCCAGTCTGGCCGTATCCTTCTTCATGTACCCTCTAATGCCACCGACGATACGGTTATTTTCCTTAGGCCGCGCGCGCCTACCCCCTCAGATAGCTGCCACGGCCTCGCCAGTGCCACGAGTCGGACTCTATACCGCGTCGCCAAACAAACACAATAGAAATTCGACAATCGGGATGTCGATTGTTCATGCACTGTTGCACAACTGCAACAGTTTTAGCGTCATGGCAAATTCCGGGATGGCGCCATGGCGCCTTGTTTCCCCGCGCGAAACAGCGCCTGAACGCCCGGCCAGCGGCGCGAGCCCTACCTGTCCAGGAAGCGTCGCAGCGCCCGCAGGAAGGAGTCCGGCTTTTCCGCATGCACCCAGTGGCCGGCGCCGGCAATGACGCTCATCGTCGTGGCCGGGAAAAGGCGCAGGATCAGGTCGCGATGTTCCGGCTCCACATGAACCGACAGCGCACCGGTTATAAAATGGGTAGGGCCGGCATACTGCCGCTCCAGCAGATCTTCGGGAAACCCGCCGACGGCCTCCAACTGGCGGCCGATGGCTTCCAGATTCAGCCGCCATTGCAGCGTGCCGTCGCTGAACGCCAGGTTCTGCAGCAGGAAGGCGCGTACGGAACGGTCTTTCACTGCGGGCGCCAGCAACTCGCCGACCTCGGCCCGGCGGCTGACCGCCGACAGGTCGATGCCGGCCATGGCCTGGACATAGGTCCGCAGGTCCGGCGGTCGCGCGACCGGCGCGATATCGACGACGATCAGCGCACCTACCATGGCGGGATGAGTGAGCGCCAGCGTCATCGCCGCCTTGCCGCCCATGCTGTGGCCCATCACCGCCGCGCCTTCCAGACCGTGGCGCGCCATGAAGGCGTGGACGTCGCCGGCCATGGCCTCGTAGGAAATGTCGTCGTCCCAGGGCGAATCCCCGTGATTGCGCAAATCCAGCGTCCAGACACGGTAGCCGTCCGCCAGCCCCTTCGCGATCGCGCGCCAGTTCCGCGCGGCGCCGAACAGCCCGTGCAGGACGATCAGCGGCGGCCCCTCGCCGGTTACTTCATATGAAAGATCGAGCGCCATGCCAGCGCCGGTTTATCGCTCGGGCCGCGAAAGAACAAGGGCGCCCGAGCAACCCGCCGCCCTCAGGCGGGGAAATTCAGCTGCACGATCTTGCCCAGGCGTTCGTGGATATAGTTCCACAGCCGCTCGAATTCCTTCGCGGCTTCGCCCTCGGGATCGGTTTCCAGAACGGTCTGGCCCTGGGCCATGGCCTCCGCGACTTCCGGGCGGCGGAACAGCGTCGCCGGCGCAACCGTGCCGTGCTTGGCCAGCTCTACCGCGATCTGGTCGGACATGCGCGCCCCGCGGATTGCGGAGCTAACGACAAAGACCGTCTTGGTACCCAGCATCTGGGCCACTTCCGACGTCATATCGGCGGCGAAGAGATCGTTGCGCTCGGGCCGGCAGGGAATGATGACGAGGCTGGCCATGGCCAGCACCTGTTCGACCATGTCGTCCATGGCCGGGCCGGTATCGATGATGATCAGCTTTGCGCCCATGCCATGCAGGCGATCCACCGTATCCGCCAGGCGCGAGGCGCCGCCCAGCGAAGCAAGCTGCGGCTTCTGACCGCGCCGCCGGTCCCACCAGCGGGTCAGCCCGCCGCGCCGCGCCGCATCCATCAGCACCATCGGCCCCAGCCCCGCGCGCGGCGCCTGGATGGCGAGATTGGCCGCCAGCGTCGACTTGCCCGAGCCCGCCGCGCAGGACGCCACCGCTATGATGCCCAGCCCCGCGCGATAGAGCTGCGCCAGCTCGCGCAACTCGCCCTCGGAAAGCCCGTAATACGCCGATTCGCTCATTCGATACCCTTGGTCCCGCCCCGGCTGTTGCGAATAGCACAGCCCGCCAACGCCTGCACGATATATCGCACAACAGTGTTAACAGAGGGCGAATGGGATGGGATTTAACGATTAACCCGGGTTAACCCGCCACCAGTATCCCTCGCAGGTTGGTCCAGAGTTCGGCGATGTCTTGCGCCGCATCGGAGCCGGCGTGGCTTTCCGTGATGCTCCGCCCGGCGGTCATGGCGATGGCGTAGGCGTTGGCGTGTTGCACCGTGCCGGCGGGCCAGCCGCCGCCGCTGCTCATCGCGGCCAGGGCGTTGCCGTCCTCCCCGCCGGAATGGCCGCGGCAGTTGATCACGAAGGCGATGGTCGCCTGTTTCGACAGCGCCCGCCCCAGCGCCGCCGCCTGCCCGGCCGCGTCCGCGTCCGCATCGCTGGGGATCACCACAAGGTCTGCGATCTCGGCGACGGGCGCCAGCGCCACGGCGTCGCCGGCGGCGGTGTCGATGACGCAGAGCCTGGCCCCGGCGGCGCGCATGCCATCCAGCGTCAACGCGATTCCGGCCGCGTCGCAAAGGGCGCCATACGCGGGCGCATCCACCTTGCCCTGACGGCGGTTCCACCACTGGAACAGGGCGCCCTTGGGGTCGGTGTCCAGCACACCGACCGGCCCGTCACCGGTCAGCCCGGCCTGCACCGCGATATGGGCCGCCAGCATGGTACGCCCGGTCCCGTCGGCCTGGGAGGCCAGCGCGATGACCACCATCCCGCGCGACCGCCCCGCCGTAAGGTCCGGCTGCTCCCCCGTCCCGCGCCGGAACGGCGTCACATTGCTCATCGAGGTCTCCCCGTGAATCGATCCAAGGTCGGCAATATGCCACAAACAAGCGGGTGGGGGCGCGGGAAAGGGGGCATGGCGTTCTTGAAAATTGTTTGGGACGCATGTTTTTTTCCGCAGGGTATGCAACGATTCGTCGCAGGGCTAATATCCCTTGGTCGTATACGGGTTACTTGCCGCAGCAGCGAATGCACCCTATCTAGACAATCAAACGGTTAAAATATAGGATGAGATGGGGCCAAAGGACCCAAATACAGTGATTGAAGTCGAAACCAAG
>DAOVHN010000291.1 GCA_030671915.1 Pseudomonadota bacterium | reverse complement strand
CTTGCCGTCCTCTTCCAGCGCATGGCGCAGCATCAAGGCGATGACGCCGGCTTCCTCCGCCTCGTTGGCGCAATCCACCCGCTGGACGCCGTCAAGCGCGGCGCCCGGGATCGGCCCCAGCGCTCGCCATGCATCCGTGGTCTCGGCCGGGCGCAGGGCCTCGCCCGCCAGCACGGCGCGTTCCGGCGGGCTGGAGAGTTTAGCGCCGGCCTCCCACTCGGGAACAGCCTCCGCCGCGACTTCCAGCCGCTGCAGGAGCCGCAGCATGCCGAATTGCGGATGGGTCGGTTCATCCCGCACCGCCCGCCGCGTCGCCTCGTCCATGCCGCTATCCAGCCCGGGCAGGACGATCCGGCCCATCGGCAGGCCCATGACGACCTCCAGCAGATCGGCGGTGGCCGGGATACTGCCGGTGGAGCCCGCCGCGATGACCGGTGTTCCCGGTGGCGCATCGCGCCATAGTCTGGCCTGCGTCTCCAACAGCCGGTTGCGTCGGTCGGCCGGGTCGATGCAGTCCTGGTCGGACAGGATTGCGGGCCAATGATGGGTGACGATTTCCAGGAATTTCAGCACATCCTGCCAGTGGTCGGCATATTCGGCCGGCGCCAGCCCGCGCAGGTTCGCGAAGTCCAGCCGCTCCGTCTGCACCTGGTCCAGCAGCCGCGCCAGTTCGCCGGCCAGCCTTACCGCCTGGTCGGGCGAGATATCCGTATCCGCCTTCCAGCCCAGAATCATGCGGGTCAACAGCAAGGCCCGCCTCATCTCGGGGATGGCGGGCGGCAGGGTCAGGGCCGCGTCGCCGGCCGGCAGGTGGAAGCTCAGCGCCTCCTCGTCGACATCGCCCAGCGGCCGGATCGCCGGCAGGATCAGCGGCCGGCCCTCGCCGACCCGCAGGAATGCCTCGCCCAGCGCCCGGCAGGCGCGGCGCGTCGGCAGCAGGATCAGGTAGTCCGCGAGTCGCTGCGGCTCGCCGTCCGCCTCGGCCAGCAGCCCAGCCGCCAGCGTATCCAGGAAGGGCCGGCCCGGCGCGATGGTCAGGATGCGGGCGGGTTTGCTCATTGCCGGACACCGGCGAAGGCTGGCTCAGTGGCGGCCAACTCCTCCGGCGTGCCTACATGGTACCATTCGCCGTCATGGCGCAGCCCATGCAGGCGCCCGGCCTGCTGGGCCCTGTCGTAAAGGATGTTCAGCGAAAAGGGCCCGTCCGGCGCGCCCTCGAACAGCCGTGGATGCAGGATCTGGATGCCGCCGAACAGGAACGGGGCGGTCTCGCCTTGCGCCCGCCGCTGGGCTCTTCCGTCCGACTCCAGGTGATAGTCGCCGGGATGGTTCGCCATATTGCCCGCGACTGCCTGCATCGGCACCAGCAGCAACAGGGCGTCCATGACCGCGCCGTCCCATTGCGCCGCCATGCGGGCGATCGTCGATTCCTTTCCGTCGCGCCATACCGCGTCGGAATTCACCACGAAGAAGGCGTCGCCGCCCAGATGCGGTAGCGCCGCCTTCACGCCGCCGCCGGTTTCCAGAAGCACATCCTCGGGCGACAGTGTGATGTCGTCGCGGTTCGCCAGGTGGGCCTCGATCATCCCGCCCTTGTAATGGCTGTTCACGACGAATGCGATGATGCCGCCGGCCGCCAGACTGTCGAGCGCACGGTCCAGCAGGCTGCGTCCCGCCAGTTTCACCAGCGGCTTGGGGCGGTCGTCGGTCAGGGGCCGCATGCGTTTGCCCAGCCCGGCCGCCAGCACCATCGCGCGGTCAATCCTGCCCGCGCTCATGCCCTCCTCCCCGGTTCGGGGGTGACGCGTGCTTGCCGAGGCAATGCGCGCTCGAACCAGGCGCGCAAATCGGCCAGCGCCGGATGCGCCAGGTCGCCCTCCAGCCAGCGCCAGACCCGCGGGATATGGGTCAGGTAGCCGGGCTTGCCGTCGCGCCGGTCCAGCCGGGTGAAAATACCCAGGATCTTGGCGCTGCGCTGCGCCCCCATGATCGCATGGGACGCGGCGAAGGCCTCGCGGTCGAGTTCGGGGAAGGCGCTCAGATAGCGTTCCAGCAATTTCGCGGTCAGCGCCGGCGCCACGTCGCGCCTGGCATCTTCGAACAGGGAAACCAGATCGTAGGTGACGGGCCCCAGCCGCGCATCCTGGAAGTCCAGCAGCCCGCAGGCCGCCACGCCCGGGCGGTCAGGCAGCCAGATCATGTTGTCCACATGATAGTCGCGCAGCACCAGGGTCGCCGGCATGCGCCGCGCTTGCGTTAGCGCCGCCCGCCACAGATCGCAATATTCCGCGCGCCTGGCCGCCGGCGTTTCCCGGTCACTGACAGCGGGCATGTACCAGTCGGTCAGCAGCGTGGCCTCGGTCAGGAAGGCCTCGTCATCGTATGACGGCAGAGTTTCATTGCCCTCGAAGCGCCGGTGCAGCTCTATCAGCAAATCGAGCGCCAACTCATAGAGCGCCGCTTCGTCGCCGCCTTCGGCCAGCACGCGGGTATAAGTATCGTCGCCCAGATCTTCCAGCAGCAGCAGGCCGGCCTCCACGTCCTCGGCCAGGATTTCCGGCGCGCTCAACCCCATGCCGCGCAGCAGCCGGTCGATATGGATGAAGGGGCGCACATCCTCCATTGGCGGCGGTGCGTCCATCAACACGGCTCGCTCGTCGCCCCGAATCAGCCGGTCGTAGCGGCGGAAAGAGGCGTCGTCCGCCAGCACACCGCGCCCGGCGTTGCCCCAGCCTGCGTGAGCGAGAAAATCGGCGATCAGCGCCTCGCGGTTACTCATGGGCCATGCCTGCGAGCCGATCCCGCCAGTCGCCGCCGCCAGACAGCGTCGCAACGCGCGCGGATTCGCCGTCCGCATAGTCCATCCGCACGACCAGCCTATTGCGCGGCAGGTAACGCCCCAGCCGATCGGGCCATTCGATCAGCGTCACACCCTCGGCCATGGCGTCCTCGATACCCAGTTCGAAGACGTCTTCCGGTTTTTCCAAGCGGTAGAGATCGAAATGCCAGATATCGAAATCGGGGGCCTCGTAGGTCTGGACCAGGGTGAAAGTCGGGCTCGGCACTTCCTCGTCGCCTGCCGCCAGTTCGCGAATCAGCGCGCGGGCGAAGGCCGTCTTGCCGGCGCCCAGATCGCCCTCCAGCGCGACCACGTCACCGGCGCGCAACAGGGGCGCCAGCGCCGCCGCCAGCCTGGCGGTGGCGTCAAGGTTGGCAAGCGTGACGACGAGCCTACCCGAATCGGCGGTGACACCCATAAGCGATTTGTAGCGAAGCGCTGCTTCCGCGTCAGCGGAAAAATGTGCTACAGCCCCGTGATGGCCACTCAAAACGAATGCGACGTTGCGATCATCGGCGCCGGGCCTGTCGGGCTGTTCGCGGTGTTCCAGTTCGGCATGTTGGGCATGAAGGCTCATGTCGTGGACACGCTGGATATGGCCGGCGGGCAATGCGCCGCCCTCTATCCCGAAAAACCGATCTACGACATCCCCGGCTATCCGCGGATCGACGCCGCCGAACTGGTCGGGAAACTGAGCGAACAGGCGGCGCCCTTCGACCCCGTCTATCATCTGGGCCAGCAGGTCGTTGCGCTGAACAAGGTGGAAGATGGCGGCCGCTTGCGGCTGGAAACCTCCGCCGGGACGCTGATCGATGCCCGGGTCGTGGTCATCGCGGCCGGCGCGGGCGCCTTCGGCCCGAATCGCCCCCCGCTGCCGGGTATCGAGGATTACGAGGGAAAATGCGTCCATTACATGGTGCTGCGCCGGCAGAATTTTGCCGGCAAGCGGGTCGTGGTGGCGGGTGGCGGCGATTCGGCGGTCGATTGGGCGATCTCATTGTCGGAGGTTGCGGACAAGGTCAGCATCGTGCATCGCCGCGCCAAATTCCGCGCCGCGCCCGAAAGCGTCAACCGGCTGCATGCGCTGGCCGATGAGGGCCGTATCGATCTCGTCGTTCCCTATCAATTGGCCGGGCTGGAGGGCGATGGCAAGGTGCTGGACGCGATCGTCGTCGCCGACCTGGATGGCAACCGCAGGCGGCTGGAGGCCGATGTGCTGCTGCCCTTCTACGGGCTCTCCATGTCGCTGGGGCCGATCGCCGATTGGGGTCTCGATGTCGAACATTATCATGTCGCGGTTGACCAGAGCACCTGCCTCACCAATATCGCCCGCGGCTTTGCGATCGGCGATATCGCGACCTATCCCGGTAAGATGAAGCTGATTTTGACCGGGTTCGCGGAGGCCGCAACGGCCGCACCGGCAGCTTGGCCCATGGTATTCGAAGGCCAGGAACT
>DAOVHN010000321.1 GCA_030671915.1 Pseudomonadota bacterium | reverse complement strand
CTGGAAAGACGTTGTGCTGCTGGAGCGCAGACAGCTTACCTGCGGCACCACCTGGCATGCGGCCGGGCTGGTCGGGCAGTTGCGCGCGACGATGAATTTAACGCGCCTCGCGCAGTACACCGCCGGGCTGTACGAGACGCTGGAGGAGGAGACCGGGCAGGCCACCGGCTTCATGCAGCGCGGCAGCATCGCCGTCGCCACCCACGCAGAGCGGATGGAGGAACTGTTGCGCGGCGCCTCCATGGCCAAGACCTTCGGACTGGAGGTGGAGACCATGGGGCCGGACGAGATCAAGTCCATGTGGCCGCTGGTCAACACGGACGGCGTGGTCGGCGGCGTGTTCCTGCCCAAGGACGGCCAGTGCAATCCCACCGACACCACCCAGGCGCTGGCCAAGGGCGCACGCATGGGCGGGGCGAAGATCCTCGAGGGCGTGAAGGTCACGCAGATCCTGACGAAAGACGGCCGCGCCACCGGCGTTTCCACCGACCAGGGCGATATCGAGGCCGAATACGTCGTGAACTGCGGCGGCATGTGGGGGCGCGAGCTGGGCCATTCGGTCGGGGTCAACACGCCGCTGCATGCCTGCGAGCATTTCTACATCGTCACCGAGCCGATCGCCGAGTTGACCAACACACTGCCGGTCATGCGCGTCCCCGACGAATGCGCCTATTACAAGGAGGACGCCGGCAAGCTGTTGCTGGGCGCGTTCGAGCCGGGCGCCAAGCCCTGGGGCATGGACGGCATCCCGGAGGATTTCTGCTTCGACGAGTTGCCCGAGGACTTCGATCATTTCGCGCCGGTGCTCGAAGCGGCGATGAACCGCCTGCCGATTCTGGAGTCCGCCGGCATCCACACCTTTTTCAACGGGCCGGAGAGCTTCACCCCGGACGACGCCTATCTGCTGGGAGAGGCGCCGGAGCTGAAAAATTTCTTCATGGCCTGCGGGTTCAATTCCATCGGCATCCAGTCGGCCGGCGGCGCCGGCAAAGTGCTGTCGGAATGGATCGTCGAGGGCTACCCGCCGATGGATCTGTGGGACGTGGACGTGCGCCGCATGATGCCCTTCCAGGGCAACAAGACCTATCTGCGCGAGCGCGTGACGGAGACGCTGGGCCTGCTGTACGACATGCACTGGCCCTACCGCCAGTACGAGACCGCGCGCGGAGCGCGCCAATCGATCCTGCATGACCGGCTGGCGGCGCGCGGCGCCTGCTTCGGCACGGCGGCGGGGTGGGAGCGCGCCAACTGGTTCGCGCCCGAGGGCGTGAAGCCGAAATACGAATATAGCTACAAGCGCCAGAACTGGTTCGAATACGCACAGGCCGAACATATGGCGGTGCGCGAGAATGTCGGCATGTTCGACATGTCCAGCTTCTCGAAATTCCTGGTGCAGGGGCGCGACGCGGAAGCCGTGCTGCAGCGCATCTGCGCCAACAATGTGGGCGTTCGGCCCGGCCGCGTGGTCTATACGCAGTGGTTGAACGAACGCGGCGGCATCGAGGCGGACCTTACCGTTACGCGCCTGGCCGAGGACCGATACCAGATCGTCACCGCCGGCGCCTCGGGGGTGCGCGACATGGACTGGTTGACCCGGCATATCCCGGACGACGCCCATGTATTCGTCACCGACATAACCTCGGGCCTGGCGGTGCTGCCGGTGATGGGGCCGAATGCGCGGGCGCTGCTGCAGAAAGTCACGGACGCGGACCTTTCCAACGAAGGCTTCCCCTTCGCCACCGCGCGCGAGATCGAGATCGGCTATGCCAGGCTGTTGGCGCAGCGCATCACCTATGTCGGCGAGCTGGGCTGGGAGCTCTATATCCCCACCGAATTCGCGCCCGACGTGTTCGACCGGATCATGGCGGCGGGCGAGGAATTCGGGCTAAAGCTCTGCGGCCTGCATGTGCTGGATTCCTGCCGCATCGAGAAGGCGTTCCGCCATTTCGGCCATGACATCACCGACGAGGATACACCGGTCGAAGCCGGGCTGATGTTCGCCTGCGCGATGGAAAAATCCGTCCCCTTCATCGGCCGCGACGCCATCGCGCGCCAGAAGAGCGAGGGCGTGCCGAAGAAACGCATGGTCCAGTTCCTGCTCGAGGACCCGGAGCCGCTGCTCTACCACAACGAGCCGATCTGGCGCGACGGTGAGATCGTCGGGCATACGACATCCGGCAATTACGGCCATGCGCTCGGCGGCGCGGTCGGCATGGGCTACATCCACAGCCACGACGGCGTCACCATGGACTACGTCAATTCAGGCAAATTCGAAATCGAGGTCGCCGGCGAACGCTACCCGGCGAAAGCCAGCCTTCGGCCGCTCTACGATCCGAAGGCGGAGCGGGTGAAAATCTAGGGAGAGCAATGATGGCCGAGGGCGAGACACAGGGCCGCCGGCGGGGCGGGCGGGCGGCGCGGCAGGCGGAGCGCACGGCGCCATTGAGCGAGGACTTGAAGCCGGTTAGGCCGGGCATGCCCGGCGGCTGGTTCGTGCCGCTGAGCGATGCCGACGTGAAGCGCATCCACGCGGCGGTTCTGGAACTGCTGGAAAGGCTGGGCATCGCCGACCCGATCCCGTCCTGCGCCGAGGCCATCACGGCGGCGGGCGGCGAGCTGAATGCCGAAGGGCGGCTGTTGTTTCCCCACGCGCTGGTCGAGGACATGGTCGCGAAGGCGGCGCGGAATATCACCCTCCATGCGCAGGAACCGGCGCGCGACATGGCGCTGTCCGGCAAGAACGTGCATTTTGGCACGGCCGGCGCGGCCGTCCATATGGTGGACGCCGAGACCGGCGAATACCGGGACTCGACGCTGGCGGATCTCTATGACATCGCCCGGCTGGTCGACCGGCTGGACAATATTCACTTCTTCCAGCGCCCGGTCACCGCCCGCGACATGACCAGCGGCCGCGCCCTCGACATCAACACGCTCTATGCCTGCATTACCGGCACCACCAAGCATGTCGGCACCAGCTTCGTGTCGCCGATGAACCTGGAGGAAGGGTTGCGGCTGCTGCATATCGTGTGCGGCGGCGAGGACAAGTGGCGGGCGCGGCCGTTCGTCAGCATGTCGAACTGTTTCATCGTACCGCCGCTGCGCTTCGCCGAGGACGCCTGCGCCACGCTGGAAGCCGGCGTGCGCGGGGGTATGCCGATCCTGCTGCTGTCGGCGGGCCAGGCCGGGGCGACCAGTCCGGCGGCGCTGGCCGGCGCCGTCGTGCAGCAGATGGCGGAGGTGTTGGCCGGCATTGTCTATGTCAACGCCCTGAAGCCCGGGCATCCCGCGATCATCGGGCCCTGGCCGTTCGTCTCGGACCTGCGCAGCGGTGCGATGAGCGGCGGGTCCGGCGAGCAGGCGCTGTTGAGCGCGGCCTGCGCGCAGATGGCCCATTTCTACGACCTGCCCGGCGGCATGCCCGCGGGCATGACGGATTCCAAGGTGCCGGACGCGCAGTCCGGCTATGAGAAAGGCTACACCGACGCCATCGTGGGCCTGGCCGGCGCCAACATGGTCTACGAGTCCGCCGGCATGCATGCGAGCCTGCTGGGCAGTTGCATGGAGAGCTTCGTTATCGACAACGACATCCTGGGCGCGTCCATGCGCACCGTGCGCGGCATCGAGGTGACCGACGAGAGCCTGTCGGTCGATGTCATTCGCCAGGTCTGCACCGAGGGCCCCGGCCACTTCCTCGGCCACGGTCAGACGCTGAGCCTGATGCAACGGGAATATTTCTATCCCGAGGTGGGCGACCGGACGAGCCCGAAGGAATGGAAGGAAATCGGCTCGACCAACGTGGTGCAGAAGGCGCGCGACAAGGTCGGCGAGATCTTGTCCGCCCATTATCCCGGCCACATCGGCGAGGCGACGGACAGGCAATTGCGCGATCAATTCGGCATCGAGCTGCCGCGCGCGAACATGCAGCCCGGCAAGGGCCGCTGGTAGGAACGGATATGTGACGTTGATACCGAGCGACCTCATCCTTCGAGACGGGCCTGCGGCCCTCCTCAGGATGAGGCTCCAACGCTTG
>DAOVHN010000627.1 GCA_030671915.1 Pseudomonadota bacterium | reverse complement strand
GGCCGTCGACCGGTTGAATCTCGCTATCGGCGAGGCCGAAGTGGTGTGCCTGCTGGGGCCGTCGGGCTGCGGCAAGACCACCGTTCTGCGCCTGGCCGCAGGACTGGAGGCGTTGCAGGAGGGCGAAATCGCGATCGCGGGCCGGACGGTGGCCGGTGACGGGATGTCCAGCCCGCCCGAAGCGCGCGGCGTCGGGCTGGTGTTTCAGGATTATGCGCTGTTTCCCCATCTGTCGGTTGCGGACAATGTCGCCTTCGGGCTCCAATCCGTGCCGGCGGCGGACCGCGAGGCGAGAGTATTGAGGGCGCTCGGCGATGTTGGCATGGCCGAGCAGGCGCGGCGTTTTCCCCATATGCTGTCGGGCGGCCAGCAGCAACGCGTCGCCTTGGCCCGCGCGCTGGTGGCGGGGCCTTCGGTGGTATTGCTGGATGAGCCTTTCTCGGGGCTGGATGCAAGACTGCGCGACAAGGTGCGCGACCAGACCCTGCACGCGCTGATGGAAAGCCGGGCGGCCACGTTGATGGTTACCCACGACGCGGAGGAGGCGATGTTCATGGCCGACCGCATCGCCGTCATGCGCGACGGCCGCATCCTGCAGACCGGTACCCCGGACGATCTGTACTGCCGCCCGGCCTCGGCTTTCGTCGCGCAGCTTTTCGGTGAGGTCAACCGGCTGGACGGCATCGTTTTCGATGGCATGGTGGACACACCGTTCGGCCCCCTGCCGGCGGCGGGACTGGAGGAAGGCGCGGCGGCGGATATCCTGATCCGGCCCGAGGCGCTTCATCTGTCGCAGGATGCTGAAGGACCGCGCGGCCGTGTGATTACGTCGCGCATGCTGGGCCGTACCAGCCTGGTTCATCTGTCGGTCGAGGACGGCACAGTAACCGGCCTGCATCTGCATGCGCGCGCGCCGGGCCGCTTCCTGCCGGACGAGGGACAGCAGCTTTCCGTGAGGCTGGACACCAGTCAGGCCTTTGTTTTTCCGGCCAGCGACATTAAATAGCTTTTAGTCACGGCGGGGGCGTTGCGGGAGCGGAGGCTTTCTGCAATGATCCGCCGCTCAAAAAACATCGGGGCGCCGGCGGCGCACCACAGCGAGGAAGTATTATGGGTAGTTTTAGCATCTGGCATTGGCTGATCGTTCTGGCCGTCGTCCTGGTACTGTTTGGCGGCGGCGGCAAGGTTTCGCGGCTGATGGGCGATTTCGGCAAAGGCCTCAAGAACTTCAAGAAAAGCATGAAGGAAGACGAAGACTCGCCCGACGAGAACAAGGAAATCGAAGCGGACGCCACGCCCAAGGCCGAAGCGACCGAGGCCGAGAAGGACAAGGCCGCCAACGGCTGATCCCGGCGCTTTTGCCCTTCCATCGTTACAGGTAATTCGCCGCGATGCTCGATATCGGCTGGGTCGAACTCTCTATTATCGCCCTGATCACGATTCTCGTGGTCGGACCGAAGGAGATTCCCCGTGTCCTGCGCACGGTGACCCAGATCATGCGCAAGGTGCGCGGCATGGCCAGTGAATTCCAGAGCGGCATTGACGAATTGGCCCGCGAGGCGGAACTCGACGACCTGAAAAAGGATATCGAAAAGACCGCGTCCAGGGATTTCGCTAGCGAACTGGAAAACACCATCGACCCGACGGGCGAGGTAACCGAGTCGGTGCGCGAGATCGAAACCTCCCTGAAGGAAGACCTCGACGGCGATTCGGCGACGAAAAATGTTGCCGAGGCCATTCAGGAATCCGCGCCACAGCCGCCGGCGGATGAGCCTGAAAAACCCGCCGCCAAAACGGGCGAGGGCGCGTAATGGAGGATTCCGGCGACACGAAAATGCCGCTGCTCGATCATCTGATCGAGTTGCGGCAGCGGCTGATCTACTCGGCGGTCGGCCTGATCGTCGTATTTTTCATATGTTTCTATTTTGCGGGCAGCCTCTTCAGCTTTCTGACCCAGCCGCTGGTCAATATATGGATTGCGAACGGCGATCTGGCCGAACACAGGTTCATTTTTACCGCGCTGCAGGAAAAATTCTTCACCGACATCAAGATTGCATTCTTCGCGGC
>DAOVHN010000221.1 GCA_030671915.1 Pseudomonadota bacterium | reverse complement strand
GGGTGGCCGAGCACGACGATGCCGCAGTATCCCAGTTCCAGGCAATCCTCCAGCCCGCGGCGGATCAGGACGGAGCCGAACCCCCTGCTCTGCCTGCCGGGCAGCACCGCCATCGGCGCGAGGCCGAGCATGCGGGGCTCCGTGCCGCCGGGTTCCATGACAATGTCGGTGAACAGGATATGGCCGACGACCTCGCCTTCGATAGCGGCGACCAGCGACAGGGTGAATTTGGCGTTCTCGCGCAGGGCGTCGACCAGCGCGGCCTCCGCCCCCGTCTCGAAGGCCGCAACGTTCACCGCACGGACGGCGGGGATGTCGGCGGGGATTTCGTGGCGGATGACGAGGTCGTCCATCGGGCCGGCTAGTCGTTCGCTGCCCGGACCGCCTCGATCACGGCCTCGGTGACCTGGCGCGTGGTGGCCTCGCCGCCGAGGTCGCGGGGCATGACCTCACCTGCGGCCGTTACGCGCTCTATCGCGGCCATCAGGCGCGCGGCGGCGGGTTTCTCGCCGAGATGGTCGAGCATCAACGAGGCGCTCCAGAAGGCGCCGATGGGGTTGGCGATGCCCTGGCCCATGATGTCGAAGGCGGAGCCGTGGATCGGCTCGAACATCGAGGGGAAATCGCCCTCGGGCCGCAGGTTCGCGGTCGGCGCGATGCCGAGGCTGCCGGACAGCGCGGCGGCCAGGTCGGACAGCACGTCGGCATGCAGGTTGGTGGCGACGATAGTGTCCAGGCTTTTCGGGTTCAGCACCATGCGCGTGGTCATGGCGTCGACCAGCATCTTGTCGGTGGTGACATCCGGGTAGTCCTGCTTCACCTCCTCGAATACCGCGTCCCACATCACCATTCCGTGGCGCTGGGCGTTCGACTTGGTAACCAGCGTCAGCAGTTTGCGCGGGCGCGTGCGGGCCAGCTCCAACGCGAAACGCTGGATGCGCTCGACCCCGTTGCGGGTGAAGACCGAGACGTCGATGCCGACCTCTTCCGCATGGCCCTGATGGGCGCGGCCGCCGACGCCGGCATATTCGCCCTCGGAATTCTCGCGAACGATGACCCAGTCGAAATCGCCCGGCCCGACACCCGCCAGCGGGCATTTGACGCCGGGCAGCACGCGGGTCGGCCGCACATTGGCATACTGGTCGAAGCCCTGGCAGATATTCAGGCGAAGCTGCCAGAGCGTAATATGGTCGGGAATGCGCGGGTCGCCGGCCGAACCGAAATAGATCGCGTCGAAGGGCTTCAGCAGCTCGCGCCCGTCGTCGGGCATCATCTGCCCATGTTCCATGTAGTAGTCGGCGCCCCAGGGAAAGGTCTCGACCTCGAAGGCGAACCCGCCCTCGCGCTCGGCCAGCGCATGGAGAACCTCCACGCCCGCCTCGATAACCTCTGTCCCGATGCCGTCGCCCGGCACGGCTGCGATCTTGTAAGTCTTCATTTGGAGCCAATTCCTCGACATTGCGTGGGGCCTGTGCGCCCGGCATCTTTGTATACAATGCTCGGGGAAAAGAGCAAGCCCCTAGCCTGCTCGAGAGGCGCAAGGTTGGATGTTTGTGGACATGAACAAGTCGAAAATCATGAATATCGAGTACAAGAGAGATGGCCTGGAGGGGCCGGCGTTATCGCCTATTTCGCGCGCTTCCCCGCGAATTCAACCAGGCTGGCGCTGAGGATCAATACTGCGCCCGCCACCTCGCGCGGGCCCAAAGGCTCATCAAGCAGGATCGCCGAGGAAATCAGGGCGATCACCACCTCGGCCATCAGGAAAATAGCGACCTGTCCGGGCTGCAGATGGTCGGCGCCGAACAGGGTCATAAACATGCCCGGCAGCATCCAGACAAGCCCGAATACGACCAGCCAGACCAGCGTCGCCACCAGGCTGGCCTGCCCCTCGACGGCGCCCATCGACTCCAGCGAGCCGGGCAGCAACGTCAACAGCCAGACCGAGGGGGCGAGGATCAACAGGCTGCCGAACAGTTGCGACAGGGTTGCCTTCTCCATGCCGGGCCGGGCGCAGAGCACGAAGGCCAGCGCCCAGGCAACGCCTGACGCCAGTCCCATATAATCCGCCAGGGTCCTGGGCAGTGGAATGCTGCCATTGGCGGAAAACACCACCAACATTCCTCCCAGCCCAAGGACCACACCGAGAAGCCGCCGGGGAGTTGCGGCCTCGCCGTTGATCAGGCGCGCCAGAATGACGGTCCAGACCGGCATCAGATAGAACAGCAGCACCACCCGCGCGACATTGCCGCGCACCATGGCCTCCCAGTACATCGCGACGCCGAAACCCAGCAGGAAACTGATCCACCAGACCTGGCGCGAAAATACCAGCGCGCTGCGGTTACGCAGGACATGGGGAAGCAAGGCCGCCAGAGCGACCAGGGTGCTGAGCGCGGCCGCCAAGCCAGAATCCATGCCGCCATTGCTCATCGCACGGGCCGGGATCCACATGGTGCCCCACATGGCGGCGGAGAAAAGCACGGCCATATCCGGGCGCAGCCATCCCCACATCAGGTGGGTGGGTTTACCCTTGCCGGGGAGTGTCATTCCGGGCCTCTATTCGAGCGAGAAATCGATGACCTGCCGGCCATCGACCTCGCCGCGCTCCAGCCGGTCAAGCGCCTCATCGGCCCTGGACAGCGGTATGGTTTCGATATCGATGGCCAGCTTCAGAGACGCGCCCAGGTCCAGCAGGTCGCGCAGTTCCTGGCGCGTGCCGACGGAGCTGCCTGTAACACGGATTCCGGTATAGATCAGCCATTCCAGATTAAGGCTTACCGGCTCGGGCACCTGGGCGACCGAAACAACCCTGCCCAGCGGATTGGTCGCGGTCACGATATCGTCCCAGACACGGTTGGTCGGGGCGAAATTGATGCAGGCGTCGGCGCCGCCGATATCGCGTATCTGGCCGCCCGGATCGTCAGCGGCGAGGATAGCGTGATCCGCCCCCAGGCGGCGCGCGATCTCCAGCTTTTCCGGGTTCGCATCGATCGCCACAACGATTGCGCCGGCCGCCTTGGCCAACTGGATAGCGTACTGACCCAGCCCGCCGATCCCGAAGATCGCGCAGGTCTTGCCGGGTGCGAGGTCGGCCTTTTGCAGGCCGCCATAGGCGGTGACGCCGGCGCATAGAAGCGGCGCCGCATCGAACGACGAAATAGCTTCCGGAATGACGACGGTATAGGCCTCCTTCATGATCGCATATTCCGCGAAACCGCCATTCACATCGAAACTGTGCCCGCGATGTTCGGCGCAGAAGGATTCATGACCGGTGAGGCATTCCCGGCAATGGCCGCAGGTATCGTGCATCCAGGGCAGGCCGACCCGCGCGCCTTCCTCGATCACGTTGCACCCAGGCCCGCGCCTGACGACGATGCCAACCCCTTCATGGCCGAGGATCAGCGGGAATGTGGATTCAGGCGGGGCCGTCGACCCTTTGCGCACATCCAGATCGCTGTGACAGACGCCGCAAGTCTCCAGCTTGATCAGAAGCTCACCGGCCCCCGGTTCGGGGATCGGGTATTCACGAATTTCCAGCGGCTTGCCGTAACCGACCGCCACCGCAGCGCGCATCATTGCTGTCATCGTCTGGGTATCTCCCGTCAGTCGGCGATATGGATGACGATCTTGCCCATCGTCCCGCCGGCCTCAAGCTTGGCGTGAGCCGCGCGCATGTCGGCGAGCTCGAACCGGTCGGCTATATGGACCTGCAATTTTCCGTCGGCGAGCAGCGCTATACCCTGTTCCACGGTCCGCGCCTGGGCGTCCAGCCGGTCCGCTAAGCCCAGGATCATCGGGGTCAGCATCATGACGTTATGGATTGTCAGGTTTTGCACATAGGCGGTCTCTTCAGCATCGTCGGCCGGCGTTCCCATCAGCGTGACGATGCGGCCATAGGGTGCCATGGCACGGAACGTCTTCTGCATCGCCCCCGCCCCGACATTATCCAGCGCGACGTCGATGCCCCGCCCGCCGGTCCATGCCATGGCTTCCTCGACGAAGTCCCGGGTCCGGTAGAAGATCGGCTTGTCGGCGCCCAGGCCGGTGACGAATTCCGCCTTCTCGGCGCTGCTGACCGTGGCGGCTACCCTGGCGCCGCACAGATGCGCCAGTTGCACCGCCATATGGCCGGTGCCGCCCGCTCCGCCATGGATCAGCGCATGTTCGCCGGCCTGCAAATCGGCGCGGTCGTAAAGTGATTCCCAGCAAGTGATAACGACCAGCGGCAGGGCCGCGGCGCTGTGGAAATCGACGCCATCGGGGATCGCGACGAGCTGGCTTGCCGGGACCACCGCGAATTCGGCGTATGTTCCCGGATGGCTCCCAATACCGCCATTGCAGAAACAGACTCGGTCGCCAGGCTGGACGCGTGTAACGCCGGCACCAACCTGCTCCACCACGCCTGCTCCGTCATGGCCGAGCACCAGCGGCGCATCGCTTTCGATATAGGGGCCCAACGCGCGGAAGAACCCATCGGCGGGGTTCAGCGCCGCCGCCTTCAGGCGCACCAGCACGTCGCCCTCGCCGCCCGGCCATGGCAGCACGATATCCGCTTGCTCAAGCACTTCCGGGCCGCCGGTTCCGCAGCAGACAATGGCCCTGGTCTTGAATGACATTCAGCGTTTCCTTTTCAGGCCATGCCCAGTTCGGCGCGTTTTTTCGCGCTCCAGGCCTGGGTGATGCGGTCGGCGACGATGGCGATCACGGCCATGCCGACGCCGGCCACCATGCCGACGCCGAAATCGCCGTCGCCCAGCCCGACATAGACCTGCTGCCCCAGATCCTTGGTGCCCACCAGGGCGGCGATCACCAGCATCGAGATGCCGTACATGATGGTCTGGTTCAACCCCAGCATCATCTCGGGCAGTGCCATCGGAATCTTCACCTGCCAAAGCAACTGCCGCCTGTTGCAGCCCATCGCGGTGGCGGCCTCGACGATTTCAGCCGGCAGGCTGCGCAGCGCATGTTCCGAATAGCGGACGGCGGGCACGATGGCATAGGCCATGATCGCAAGCAGCGCGGTGAAGTCGCCGATCTTGAATATCATCAGGATCGGAATCAGCGGCACGAATTGCGGCATGGTCTGCAGCGTGTCGTTGATCGGACGGATGAAGGCGGAAACCCGGTCGTCATGCGCGGCCCAGATGCCGATGGCCGAGCCGACGGCGAAGGAT
>DAOVHN010000672.1 GCA_030671915.1 Pseudomonadota bacterium | reverse complement strand
TCGGCTGGCCCCAGCCGCCGGCAAACAACCGGTGGCGAAGCCGCAGCCGGTCCATCCGGAAATAGCCCTTCCAAACGGTTTCCGTTTCAAGAATCTCAACATCATTGCCATTCATCACAATTTGACCTTTATTTATTGAGAATGTCGACTATCGCATTAACTGGAATCAGGGAAAATGGACGTACTCGACAAAAAACCCAGGACAAAGTCCTCCAGCCGCCTGGTGAGCGCGCCGCCCGGCGCTGCCAGAATAGACAATATCGAAGTCGAACGGTACCGCCTGCCGCTTAACCCGCCATTCCCGCCTGCCTGGGACAGTCGTCCGCGCACGCATTTCGATGCGGCGATCGTGAAGGTGACCACGGCCGACGGCGCGGTGGGGATCGGAGCCGGGACCAACATGGAAGGGATCGGAGATTACCTCGAACTCTTTATCGGCGCCGACCCGCTCGATCTCGACCGGCATCACGCGGTGCTGAGCAATATCGATTTCCATGGCGGGCGGCCCTGGCCGCTCGAGCTGGCGTTGTGGGATCTGGCCGGCAAGATCAAGGGGCAGCCGGTTTGGCGTATGCTTGGCGGCTCGTCCGGGCAAGTGCCCTGCTATGCCTCCACCGGCGTGCTACGGGATGTCGGCGAACAGACCGAAAAGGTCTGCGCATTGCGCGACAAGGGGTTCCCGGCAGTCAAGATTCGCTTCCACCGGGCCGACTGGCGCGACGATATCCGCGCGCTGGAAGCGGTGCGCAGGGCCGTTGGCGACAAGATCGAGATTATGGTCGACTGCAATCAGGGCTGGCGCATGCCCTGGGACACGGCACCGGCCTGGAATTATCATCAGGCGCTGGTGGTCGCGCGGGAGTTGGAGCGCATCGGCGTCTACTGGATGGAGGAACCGCTGCATCGCTGCGACTGGCGCGGTATGTCGGTGCTGCACAATGCGGTATCGGTGCGCATCGCCGGCGGCGAGATGACACGCGAGGCCCATATGCTGGAGGACCTGGTTGAGCGGCGTTGCGTCGACGTGCTGCAGCCCGATGCGACCCAAACCTGTGGCATCACGGGCGTGGCGCGGCTGGCGAAAATCGCCGCGGCCGCCGGGGTGGCGTTTACGCCGCACACTTGGGGCAACGGCATCGGCCTGCTGGCCAATGCGCACCTGTTTGCCGGCTGCAAGGGCGGGCCCTGGCTGGAATATCCGATCGACCCGCCGGAATGGACGCCGGCGCGCCGCGATTTCATGCTGGCCGAACCGGTGAAGGCCGACAGGAAAGGATTTATTACACTGCCCGATACTCCGGGGCTGGGAATCGTTCTGAACGAGGCGAAGCTGGAGAGCCGCCGGATAACGTAATTCCCAGAGCCGGCCCGGGTTGAGTGGAACCGCTTATCGGCGATCCGCCAATCCGCTCTACGGTTCAGTGCTCATCAGGCGCTTCGGAATTTCGCGGCAGCGTTCTTCCTCGACCAGCTTTAGCGTAGCGTCGATCGGCGGCACGGGCGCCTCGATTTCCGATACATCGAGGCTGCGACCCGTCGATTCGACGACTTCGACTGTTTCCGCCCAGTTGGGACGGTCCAGGCGTGAGCGCACGAACCAGACCACGATTCCGGCGCTGCGGCCGGCGAGGCAATCGCCGAAGAAGGCGCGGGACTCTTCGACCAGCGCACCGTTTACATGGCTGTAAACGCGGCCGGGGTAGCGGTGGCGCTGAGCCTTCTTCTTCAGCCGGCCATCGCCGGGCGAGTGGATATAGATCGACAGGTTCGACTCGCAGCTATGGCAGCGCCGGCCCGAAAAGATGTTGAAAGGCGGCTTGTCACGGGCCGCCAACTGACCGATGAACTGCAATTCGATGAGGTCGGCCTTCATTTCCTTGCCGTTCTT
>DAOVHN010000746.1 GCA_030671915.1 Pseudomonadota bacterium | reverse complement strand
GGCTGGCGCGTGCTGTCGCAACTGCTGTGCTATGCGGCCTCGCTGATCCCCGAGATCGCCGACGACGTGGCGGCGGCCGACGAGGCCATGCGGCTGGGCTATGCCTGGAAACAGGGGCCGTTCCAGCTCGCCGACCGGATCGGCACGGACTGGCTGGTCGCGCGGCTAAGGCAAGAGGGCAGGGATGTCCCGCCGCTTCTGAAGACGGCGGCCGAGGCCGGCGGCTTCTATCGCATCCAGGATGGGCAGATGCAGTACCTGACCGTCGATGGCGATTATGCGGACCTCAAACGACGCGAGGGCGTCCTGCTGCTCGAAGATATCAAGCGCGCGTCGGAGCCGGTCAAGCGCAACGCTTCCGCCAGCCTGTGGGATATCGGCGACGGTATCCTCTGCCTGGAATTCCACAGCAAAATGAATTCCCTGGACCAGGAATCCCTCAAGATGGTCGAGGATGCGGTGAAGATCGTGCCCAAGGCCCACAAGGGGCTGGTCATCTATAACGAGGGCTCCAACTTCTCCGTCGGGGCCAATATCGGGCTGGCGCTGTTCGCCGCCAACCTGGCGCTCTGGCCGATGATCGAGGACCTGGTGGCGACCGGCCAGCGCACCTACAAGGCGCTGAAATACGCGCCTTTCCCGGTGGTCGGCGCGCCGTCCGGCATGGCGCTGGGCGGGGCCTGCGAAATCCTGATGCATTGCGACGCCATCCAGGCCCATGCGGAAACATACACGGGCCTCGTCGAGGTCGGTGTCGGCGTGGTGCCGGGCTGGGGCGGCTGCAAGGAAATGCTGACCCGCTGGGCCACCGCGGACCACGCGCCCAAGGGCCCGATGCCGCCGGTCGCCAAATCCTTCGAGGCGATCGGCACCGCCAAGGTCGCCAAATCGGCCATGGAGGCCCAGGACATGATGATCCTGCGCGAAGGCGACCGCATCACCATGAACCGCGACCGCCTGCTGGCCGATGCCAAGGCGCGCGCGCTGGAACTCGCCGACGGTTATGCGCCGCCGGAGGAAGTCGCGCTGCATCTGCCCGGCGCCACGGGCCGCGCGGCGATCGAGATGGCGGTCCGCGATTTCGAGCTCAAGGGGATGGTCACGCCCCATGACCGGGTCGTGATCGAGGAGCTGAAAAAGGTGCTGACCGGCGGCGACACCGACATCGTCGACGAGACCGGCGAGGACGCCCTTTTGAAGCTGGAGCGCGACGCCTTCATGAAGCTGATCCGCCACCCCGGCACGCTGGCCCGCGTCGAACATATGCTCGACACCGGCAAGCCGTTGCGGAATTAGGGGTTTGAAGGTGAACCACAGAGACACGGAGACACAGAGAAAAGGAATCATAAATTCTCTGCGTACTCTCTGCGGCCCTCTGCGGCCCTCCGCGGTTAAAAAAAGCTTTTTAACGCAGAGGACACGGAGGATGCGCAGAGGGCCGCTGAGGAAATGACTTTCTCCGTGCCTCTGTGTCTCTGTGGTCATCCTTATTCATTCGTCTGTCAAATACAGGCAAACCGTTGAGGATCTAGGATCATGACAGTCTATAGCGCCCCGTTGGACGACATGCGGTTCGTGCTCAACGAATTGC
>DAOVHN010000088.1 GCA_030671915.1 Pseudomonadota bacterium | reverse complement strand
TATCCGCTACGCAAATCCTGCCCCTCGCCTACCCCGCGCATACCGGTCGGATACCTCTCACATACCTGTCTTATGGGCCTGTTCTGCGTGCGATCTACACAAAAGCCGCCGGAATCGCCGCGCATGCCGCGCTTTGCTCGCGACATGTACCTGTTTCTACTCTTTTTGCGGTCGGTCGAGTGGTCGCGAAGGGGCCGGCCAGCGCCATGGGTCGTCGGATCGAAGATCCGCCGCCCGCTCCCGTGGCCATCCTGCCGTCCGGCGTCGAGTGGCTGACAGTCAGAGTAAAAAATGATGACTCATCGCCCGGGCGAGGTCGTCGCCGAAGCGCTCGCCCTTGTGGATGACGGGCACCGATTTGGGCAGCAGGTTAAGGTTGGCGTCGTCGTCGTCCAGGCTGGTCAGCACGGCGACCGGCGTGTTGCGGGTCTCGGGCATGGTGGCCAGCGCGGTCGCCAGGTCGATGCCGGTCAGGCCGTCGAGCACGGCCGCGACGATGACCATGTCGGGGCGCGTGCGCACCACGCTCTCGAAGGCCTCGAAGGGCGAGGTGACGACCGTGGTGCGGTAGCCGCAGGCCTGCATCTCGCGCTCGACGATGCCGGTGGCCGCCGTCTGGTCCATCACCAGCATGACCTCGACATCCAGGGTCTCGTTGTCGTCGACGCCCAGCACGCGGGGGCGCGCCGGCAGGCCGCGCACCACCATCGAGGGGTCGGCATCGTCGGCGATGGCGCTGTTGACCACGTTCGGCAGGGCGTCGAGGAAGGCGCGGATTCCGGGCAGCGACCAGTCGGCGATCCGGTCGATGGCGTTGAGGTAGTCCTCCAGCCGCGCGGCCACCAGGCCCAGCAGGGTCATGCCGAAATTGCGGGCCTGGCCCTTGGTCTCGAAGGCGAAATAGCGCAGGGCCTCGAGGTCGCCGCCCTCGGCGAGGGCGCGTTCGAACTCGGCCACCCTCCCCCCGGTCGCGTCGAGGAAGTCCTGGCGCATATAGTCGATCATCTCGGCCGAGGCGCCGGTTATGACGCCGCCCACCACTGCATGCTTGCTTGCCACTGTCTCTCCGCCTGGCGTTGCGCTCGATGCCCGAGCCTAAGGCTTATCGGCTAAGGATTGGTTAAGGCTGGGTAATTTCGGGTGGTTGGGCTTTGCCGGTCAAGGCTTTGCCGGTCAAGGCTGCACCAGCCCGCTCCCCCACCCGGCCACCCATCGGTATCGTACACTGTGGGTGGCCGGGTGGGGGAGCGGGCTGGTGCCGGTTCCACGCATGTGGAAAATACCTTATCCCCGCTTGAACTGCCCGGCGCCGAACAGGTTGTCCCAGGCCTCGCCCGTGGGGGCGACGGCGCTGGCGTGTTCCGACAGCACCGTCAGCGCGCGCTGGACCGCCGGGCGCTCCGCCATCGCCCGCCACCAGCGCTCAAGGTCGGGATAATCCTCCAGTTTCTGGCCCTGCCGCTCGGGGCGGCGCAGCCAGGGCCAGACCGCCATGTCGGCGATCGTATAGTCCGGGCCGCCGATCCATTCGCTTGTCCCCAGGCGGCGGTCGAGGACGCGGTAGAGCCGCGCGGCCTCGTTGGTGTAGCGCTCGATGGCGTAAGCGATCTTCTCCCTGGCGTAGATGCGAAAATGATGCGCCTGGCCCAGCATCGGGCCGATGCCGCCCATCTGGAACATCAGCCATTGCAGCACCGTATAGCGGGCGCGCGGCTCGGTGGGCATGAATTGCCCGGTCTTTTCCGCCAGATAGATCAGGATCGCGCCGGATTCGAACAGCGAAAAGGGCGCGCCGCCGGGACCTTGCCTATCCACGATCGCCGGCATCTTGTTGTTCGGGCTGATCTCCAGGAAGGCGGGCTCGAACTGCTCGCCCTTGTTGATATCCACCGGGATCACCCGGTAGTCCAGGCCGGTTTCCTCCAGCATGATATGGATCTTGTGGCCGTTCGGCGTCGGCCATGTGTAGAGGTCGATCATCGCTGCCCTTCCCTGGCGTTATGCGTTGGCGAAGGAAGATAGCACGCGCCGCGGCGCTGGCGAGCCTCTACCGCGCGCCGAAATTCTGGACCCAGTAATGCCGCAAGTCGACCTTGCCGCCGTCGCGGTCCAGCAGTACGTAGCCGATGCCGATCTCCTTGTATCGCGGGCTCAGGATGTTCTTGCGGTGGCCCGGGCTGGTCATCCAGCTGGCCACGGCCTCGGCCGCGTCCTCTTGCCCGGCGGCGATGTTCTCGGCGACCGAGCGCCATTCATAGCCCGCATCGCGGGCGCGCTTGCCGAGATTGGGCTCGTTTGGGCAGAGATGGTCGAAGCAGTCGTTCTCGGCCATGAAATTCGCATGGAACCGGGCGGATTCGTTGAGCTCGCGGCTCATCGCCAGCGGCGGTGCGCCATGTTTCCCGCGCTCGATATTCACCAGCCGCACCACCTCGGCCGCCAGCGCGTCGAGGTCCACGATGGCGGGCGCGGCGAAGCCGATGGCCCAGTAATGGCGGTAAGTGGTATTGCTGTCGCCGTAGCCGGCGGCGACGTGCCGGAAGCCGGGGTTCAGGATCATGTCGCGGCCCCAGTCCTCCGACATCATTTCGCGGATCATGTCTTCGGGCGCGGGCCGGCCGGCGCTGACATAGAACCGCGATGCCTGGGCGCGGTAGCCGGCGGCGCTAAGCCGTGCTTCGGTCTTCTGGCCGCCGCAATCGAAATCGACGCATGTGTTTTTCGCCATGGCCGCGGCGTGGGTGTTGGCGGCCTTCGCCAGTTTCGCATCGATCTCGAAGGGGGCAAGGCCGGCCTTGCTTCGCTGCAGGTTGATCAGGCGGACCATCTCGGCCCTCGGCCCGGCGCCCGTCACTTTGCCCTCGTCGGAAATCTCCACCTTCGGCCCGCAAGCAGCCAGCAGCAGGACGGCTAAAGCCAGAAGCGTTCTTGCAGTCAATTTTCCGGACATGGATATTCCCTCTTCGACGACAGGCGATGCAGTGAGCGAGGGTAGCGCGGAGCCGGTAAAGGAACCGATAACGGGGGGGCCTACACGACCCCGTCCTCGCGCAACGCCGCGATCTCCCCCTCACCCATCTCCAGCAGTTCGCCCAGCACTTCCGCAGTGTGCTGGCCCAGCGTCGGCGGGGCGTGGCGGTATTCGGGCGGGGTGGCGCTCATCTTGATGGGACTGGCGACCAGCGGGATCGCGCCGGCGCCGGCCAGCGGGTGCGGCATCTCGATCTTCATGCCACGCGCCTTCACCTGGGCATCCTCGAAGACCTGGTCGACCGTATTGACCGGCGCGCAGGGCACCTGGCGGGCGCGCAGGCCCTCCATCCATTCCTGCATGGTCTTGTCCCCCATGAAATCGGCAACCAGCGGGATCAGTTCCTCGCGGTTGCGGCTGCGCGCGTCGTTCGTGGCGAAGCGCGGGTCGTCGGCCAGATGCGCCTCGCCCGCCATGTCGCACAGTTCGCGGAACTGCCGGTCGTTGCCGCAGGCCAGCACCAGATGCCCGTCGGCGGTCTCGAACACCTGGTATGGCACGATGTTGGGATGGCCGTTGCCGCGCCTGGGCGGCCTTTCGCCGGAAATCAGGTAATTCTGCGCCTCGTTGACCAGCCAGGCCACCTGCGCGTCCAGCAGCGCCATGTCGATCCACTGGCCCTCGCCGGTGCGGTCGCGGTGGCGCAGCGCCGCCAGTATGGCGGTCCCCGCATACATGCCGCACATCAAATCGGATATGCCGACGCCCACCTTCATGGGCTGGCCGTCGGGCTCCCCTGTCAGGCTCATGATGCCGCCCATCGACTGGGCCAGGTAATCGTAGCCTGCATAGGGCGCGTAGGGACCCGTCTGGCCGAAACCGGTGATCGAGCAATAGATCAGGCCGGGGAACTGCTCTTTCAGGTCGTCGTATGACAGGCCATAGCGCTTCAAATCTCCGGTCTTGAAATTCTCCACCAAGATGTCGCATTGGCCGATCATACGCCGCGCCAGCGCCTGGCCTTCTGGCATGGCGATGTCGATGGTCACCGACCGCTTATTGCGGTTGGCCGACAGGTAATAGGCGCTCTCGGTGGTCTCGTTCCCCCCGGCGTCCTTGATATAGGGCGGGCCCCATTTGCGCGTGTCGTCGCCCGCGCGCGGCCGCTCGATCTTGATGACGTCGGCCCCCAGGTCGCCCAGCATCTGGGTACAGCTCGGCCCCGCCAGAATGCGGGTAAGGTCGAATATGCGAACGCCGTCCAGTGCGCCGGCCATGGCGGATACTCCGTTCAGGGAAAAAGACCGCGGATGTTTGCCGCGCGGGTACATGCGGGTCAAGGGGGGAGGGACACTGCCTGGCCCGGCGGCGACGGTTCGAATTTTTCCACGCCGAAACCGTTGTCATTAACGCTTCGTAAGCGGATTTCGGGCATGCTGGGGCGATATTGGATTTTATTTTCAGGTGGTATGTCGCCACCATATTGTTTTCCGAGGGATTTTGAAAAATGAGGACAATTGCGAGCAGGCGATCCATCGTCTCCATTTTCAGCCGCAAGGGCGGCGAGGGGCGCCTCACCATGTTTTACGAGAATCTGCCCGATTTCGAACAGCGGGCGCTCGAGAACAAGGTCAGGTTTTCCGAGGGCGAAAAGCCGGCCATCGCCTATTTCGAATCCGAGAGCTGCTGGTGCCTGCTGACCAATTACCGCCTGGTCTGGCAGGACTTCGTCAGCCAGAGCGAAGTCGGCATCATGGAACTGCGCCGCGTCACCCACGACATGCATGTCTCGGTGCAGCGCGGGCAGATCGACCGGTCGCTCTGGCGCGACCTCAATATCGAGACCGCCGACGGCCGCACGCTCACCCTGCAGATGGAACCCGGCAAGCCCTTCATCGGTCTGTGGAGCACGCTGCACTGGCTGTGCGGCTGGGCCGAGAAGCGACGCCAGTTGGGCGTGGCGGCCTGAGTCGCGGCAGCGCCCGGCGCCGGCTGCCCCATTCGGGCCAATATTCCCCTGTAGGTTGCCGCATATGGCGGCGCGCGGATTGTTGCGCGCCGCAACGGCATTTTGGGGGTTTGTCCTATGAAAAAGTTGATATTTCCGCTGCTGTCCGTCCTTGCGCTCGCCGGCTGCGGTGCGCCGGTTAGCACCGTTGACCGCTCCGACGTCTATTACGAAAGCCTCGCCCGCGGCCAGGCAGGCGAGACGCAATCGCTGTTCACCTCGGATGAGGCGATCCTGTCGGCCGAGGATATCGCGAAAATCCTCGCCCACCGCTACACCGCCCCGCCCCACAACCGCATCGGCGTGATCGCGCTGGGCCGCACCTTCTGGTTCGGCTATTCCGAGGAGCTGGCGCGCACCGGCACGGACATCCAGACCGA
Source organism: Pseudomonadota bacterium (assembly GCA_030671915.1). Taxonomy (GTDB): domain Bacteria; phylum Pseudomonadota; class Alphaproteobacteria; order UBA8366; family JADFVY01; genus JADFVY01. The sequence continues at coordinate 2,754 of DAOVHN010000088.1, read as the reverse complement.
TATGGTGGCCAAACTGCGCGCCTCACCCAGGGTTTACGACGCGTCCTACCTGCCGACCCTGCTGATCCCCGAGAAACGCACCGTCGGCCACTACCGCGAGGCCGCCGCGCGCTATCAGGCGGACCTGCTGCTGATCTACCAAGCCGCCTGCCGCACCTACGACAAATACCGCTTCTTCGCGCCCGACGAGGCCAAGTCCTACTGCAATGTCGAGGCGGTGATCCTGGACGTGCGCACCGGCATCGTCCCCTTCACGGTGACCACCAGCCGCGATTTCATGACCAGGAAAAACAAGGAAGACCTCAATTTCCGCGAAACCAAGGCCCGCGCCGAGCTGAAGGCCTTGGCGGATGCCCTGGCCGAGGTCGGCGACGAGGTGGTGGGATTTCTGGCGCGGCAGTGAGATGGCAGGGATCACAAGATGATTGAAGGCGAAACGATTTGGGATTTGCGTGAGAGAGCGACCGGAGGATCCGCGTTTGATCAGGATCAGATGGGTGCGTTTCTGGCGACAGGTGCGGACGGCATCTGCGATCGAGACGAGGCCGAGGCCCGACATTGGTATCTGCAGGCCGTAAGGCAGGGCTATATCGATTCCAAATGGAACCTCGGCACGATGTTGATCGACGGCGAGGGTGGCCCGGAGGACATCGAAAAGGGTATGTTCTTGATCGAACAGGCTGCGACGGAAGGGCAATATTCCGCCTGCGGTTTTCTCCGCGATATCCATGAGGCTGGTGGGTACGGCAAATCGCCCAACGCGGATTTGAGTCGACACTGGGGAAAGGAAGCCGAACGGATCAGGCCTATCGACGGCGCGGACCTGCCCGAATTCGGCGCGCCGCTGCCCGACTTCGAGTTACCGGGCTAATTTCAAGCGCCAACCAACCCTATCGCCTCCAGCGGCGTCCTCTCGATCCGGCACTGGTAGCAGTTGTAGCCCGCCGACCGGACATGCAGATAGGCGATGTCGGGGCGGTTTAGCAGCGCCGCCGAAGCCTGGGTGAGGTCGGCCGGCGCCACGATTTGTCCCGTGCCGTATACGATCCGGTCGTCATGGTCATAGCCGCGAAGCAGGAACCGCTCGCGCTCGAGGAACATGGCCGGCATCCCCGCCGCCTCGTCATGGCGTTCGCAACCTTCCGCATGCAGGAAGATCGGCCCGGTCTCGGCATAGGGCTGCGGCCCGGGGAACGGCCGCCAGGCGAAAATGAGGAAGGGATCGCCCCCGGCTATATCGTCAAGGCAATGGCGGCAGGGATTCCCCGCCCCGTCCGAGACATGCCGTTCCGGCGGCTGGCCATGCGCGTCGGGCATTCCCTCGCGAAATCCACGGGCCGTCTCCGACGGCATGGCGATGAAGCGCTGATTCGTCATGGGCTCATATCCTCCGTTAACCGGCGCCCATTGAATCGGCATGCATCGCCCGCCGCCACCCGATTCTTGCGGTCGAATCGCGGGGCGCTATCCGCCCGCGAACCGCGCCATCAGCATCAGCACCGCCGGCATGGTGGCCATGGCGGCGAGGGTCTGGACGGTGATTATGGCGGCCATCATGCGGTGGTCGCCGCCGAGCTGACGGGTCATCGAGTATGAGGTCGGGCTATTGGGCAGGCTGGCGAACATCACTGCGACGGCAAGTGGCAGGCCCTGGGCGCCGAAGGCCAGGCAGGCGGCCAGCGTCAGCGCCGGAAGGCCGGCGAGTTTCAGCGCGGTTACCGCCAGCACCGTGCGGCCGGCCCGGCGCACCGCTTCGAACCGCAGCCCCGCGCCGACCGACAGCAGCGCCATGGCCAGCGTGCCGCGCGCCATGATCGCCAGCATGTCGTCCACCACCGGCGGCAGGCCCAGGCCCGCCAGGTTGATCGCCAGCCCGGCCGCGATCGCCAGGATCACCGGGTTGCGGGCCAGCGCCGAGGCGACCTTTCCCCAGCCGCCGTTACCGCCGGGCCCATACAGCGTCAGCACGATCGCCGCGAAGACATTGACCAGCGGCGTGCCCACCGCCACCACGATCGCCGCCAGCACGCCGCCCTCGATGCCGAACAGCGCCTCTGCCGCCGCGAATCCGACATAGATATTGGGCCGCATGCAGCCCTGGAAGGCCGCGCCGAAGCCGGGCCCGTCCAGCCCCGACAGGGGCTTCAGCAGGAAGGCCAGCGCCGCCATGGCGAACAACCCGGCGGCAACGCCCAGCCCCATTGGCCCCAATGGCATGCCGGTCAGGTCGGCCCCGGCGATGCGGACCACCAGATAGGCCGGGAACAGTACATAGAACACCAGCCGGTCCACATCGGCCCAGAACGCCTCGCCGAACCAGCCGCCGCGACGCAAGCCCCAGCCGAACAGGATCAGCAGGAAAACCGGGGCGAGGGCGGCGAGGATGTTCGGCATCGGTTGACTATCGGTGTGAAACGATGTTTCACCCTGCACCGGACATGCGGTCCCGTCAATCGGGGGCGGCTTGTAAAGGCCGGCGCGCGGGGCCATTCAATTTACAAGCGCCGGCAAATCAGCTACTTGGTTCGTGGAGAGGAAAGAGCAATAAAAATGACCGACCGCGACCCGACCGAGGCGACGGCGCAATCCGTCGCCGAGGAACTAGCCAACACCATAACCCATGGTGTCGGCGCTGTTCTCAGCATTGCCGGGCTGGTTGCCATGGTCGCGATGGCGATGGTCAGCCCCAACCCATGGTCGGTCGCGGCCGTTACCGTATTCGGCTTGTCGCTGGTCCTGTTGTATATTGTCTCG